>DASVZE010000001.1:0-2208 GCA_036391775.1 Chloroflexota bacterium
AGCGACCCAGAGTACGCGACCTCAAGCTTCACTCGCCGCACTGCACGAGCACACAAATATCCACCAAGGAGGATGATGGGGAGCAACAGAAGGACACGTTTCTTCACAGCGTAAATGTACGTCGATTATCGAGGCGGTCAAGCGATAGTTGTTGGTAAACATCTCTAACGAAGTCGGACGGTGGACTGCATTTTGAGCGCAGTGGGGCTTGGGCGCAAGCGCCACTCGTCTCGTGGAGGTTTTTGCTCACTTCCGGCATGCTCGGCCCCTTGCATTTTCCGGTGTACCCACCAAACATCTCTTCGGTCACGTAAGAACCATGTTGAGAAGTTCGAACTCCCTCTCGGGAGGCGGATGGCCTATTCAGTCGCCCGGTCACTGCCTTGGCAGGACCACGTTACCACTCAGGCATCTCCGCATGGGACATCGGTTTGCTGCCGTGCTCGACGGCAGAACTCTTCATAGCTGATGTTGTCGCGCAGCATGATCCACAACCGGATGCCGAGCTTGCGTCCGGCAGCGCACCTCGCTTTCGCGAAGCCCTTCTGCACCAGCTTGCGACGGTAGAAGCGCTTTAGCTGCTCGTCTTTTCGTACCGCATGACCCACCGCTTCGCACCACAGGAAGCGCAGCATCGGGCTGCCTTGCTTGGTCAGCCGGCCGAGCGACTGTCGCTGTCCGCCGCTGGAGAACTCGCTCGGAATCAGCCCGACGTAGCTGGCCACCGCTTTTCCATCGGCGAATCGTGCCGGGTCGCCGAGGATGGTTTCCGTCGCCAGTGCCGTGATCGGGCCGACGCCCGGATGCGTCATCAGCAACCGTGCTTGTTCGCGCTGTGCCGCACACTCGGCAACCACCTTGTCGAGCTCATCGATCTCCTGCTGCAACTGCACGTAGAGTCGCACCAGGGCATCGCGGCGTTCGGTGCCGTACGGTGGTAGCCGAAGCGAGCGGATGGCGTGCAGTCCGGCCTTGCTCCACAGGCTGGTGCCGCGTCGCAGCCCGTGACTGAGAGCGATCGACTGCAACGCGTTCTGTACTCGCGTGCGGATGCGTACCCACTGGTGTCGGTAGATGAGCAGCGCTCGCACATCGCGCTGTTCCAGCGACGGCATCCAGATCGTCGGAAAGCGGTCCTCGCTGAGCAGCCGAAGCAGCAGGAGCGCGTCACGACGATCGTGCTTCTGCTTGCGTGGTTCGCAGGCACGGATCTTCGCCGGGTGTCCGACCTGGCACTCGATATCGAGTTCCTCCATCAACTGGAGGAACCAGTGCATCGAGCCGGTGGCTTCGATGCCCACGCGCACAGGTCTTTCAAGGGAGCGGTAGAAGTCGCGTACGGTGTCGCCGGCATGCTCGAGAACGCGCTCCTCCAGCACTCCGGTCTCGGTGTCGAGAATGGCTAACGTCTGCTGACGGGCATGCAGATCACAACCGATTATCTGCATCTCGGCCTCCTTCTGGTCCGAGCTGTCGGAACATGAGCCCAACAGTCTACTCAGACCTCGGAGCCGACTTCGTTATCCCATCAGCCGTTACCATAATCTATCCAGCTACCCCGAATTGTTTAGGACGTCGCGATTCATAACCCGCTAAGGTCGCCAGCAACATTGATGTGACCTTTGCAGTTCGCCCATCCCATCATTCCAATTGATTGTTGGCCGCGCGGACCGACGGTCCGTTCCTGTTGGTCGCGGTTCCCTGATCTTGAGAACCCTGTAACTGGGGGGTGTGAACCGAATTTTGAGCCGATCGCGATCGCTCTTGAGCTGACAAGGCTCTTGCTTCCAATGTGCTCGGGTCATAAGTCTTTTGCACGTATCGTTCGGGACGAAAACGTCCGGTGGTGACGTACCCGGTCGCACATACCGGCGCGAGCCACAGGTTGATCGCGACGAGCGGCACGGCATACTTCTTCGATCTCACCAGCGCTTCGAGCACGCCTCGATTCTTCTTACTCGGGGGACGATTTCCCGGAATCTGGGGGATCACGAATACATGAAACTCCAGTTCAGGATGCTTCTTGCTGTAACGGACCATCGACTTGGCGATGTGCTTGGGCGTGGTCATACCCACATCCGCGATAATGCTCCGCCTCAGCGCATGCGGGTAATAGAAGTTGATCACATTCCGTGCAAAGTCGGCGCAGTTGCCGAATAGCAGGTTGAAGTGGCTCTCGTTTCGACGTGAATTGAACGCTTCCACGAA
>DASVZE010000002.1:0-4545 GCA_036391775.1 Chloroflexota bacterium
GTGTACCTGACCGCCCATCGTAGCCCAAAAGATGTCGTTATGTCAATTCACCCCGGGCTCCTGCGAGGGGAGATTGGGGCTTGGCTCCCACGCGATCTAGTGGGGAAGGCTGACTCGATCTTCGCTCACGTCGTACACCACCATGCCTTCCTCGTGCAGCGCATGCACCAGCGTACGAACGCGCTGCTCATCTCGATTGGGATACGCCAGCATGTGAAGGAGCTCGGTAAGAGACAGAGTATCGTGGCCGCGCAACGTGTCGACGATGCGGCCGCGCCAGAATCGGTTGGTGCTGGCAAACGGCTCCGGCTTCTTGCCCGTGCGGGCCGGCTTCGCGCGATAGACCAGAGCGCCATAGTCCATAAGCGCCTGGTTCCAGTCGGCTGCCCTCCCAGGTGGCAAAAGCGCCCGTGCCAGATCCTCCGTCTCTCGCGTGTTCAGCGGCCGCCCGGCAACCATCGACAGAATCCTGCGGACGTTGGTATCGACCACCTCCACCTGCATGCCAAAGGCGAAACAGGCAACGGCACGGGACGTGTAACGTCCGATACCAGGCAGGCGCTCGAGCTCCGATGTCGAGTCCGGGAGCCGTCCGCCATGATCGCGGCAAACGATTTCAGCCGTCCGTTTGAGATTCAGAGCACGGCGGTTGTATCCCAACCCTTGCCAGGCACGAACAACGTCGGCGGTTGACGCCTCGGCAAGCTGCCGGATTGACGGGAATCGAGCGATGAATTCGAGATACTTTGCCCGAACCCGTTCAACACCAGTCTGCTGCAGCATGAC
The DNA here is from genome assembly GCA_036391775.1 of Chloroflexota bacterium. GTDB lineage: Bacteria > Chloroflexota > UBA5177 > UBA5177 > UBA5177 > DASVZE01. The sequence goes on from DASVZE010000002.1 coordinate 787, forward strand.
CTCGGATACAAGGATGCGATACGGATCGGTCTCCCCCCGCCAGGGAAGGTCTCTTTTGTGGACGTCGTACCACTCAAGTATCTGCCGACGAAACAGATCCAGGTTCTCAGATGAGGCAATGGAAAACGCAGCGTCCGGCATTTTGGACCCCCCTGCCGAAAAGGGGAAGAGAGAAGAGCTACTCATGCACTCAGTATGATTCCTTCCCGCCCGTCCTCGCTCCATTGGTACAGCCACAGTCTGGAATATCGGATCGCCCATGAGGGTGTGTCACAATCAAAGATCTGATATATCATTGAGAGGCTGCTGATATATCCATGCTCTGAATGCGGGAGAGGACACGTGGCTGTTGCGCGGGAACCGATCCTTGTAGGTCAGGACCAGATTGTTCCTCTGGTGACGGGTGATGCGCGCCCGTACATCAATCTGGATTACGCGGCGAGCGCGCCCGCGCTTCGTGCCGTGCGTGAAGCTCTTGACGTTCTGCTTCCCTGGTACAGTAGCGTGCATAGGGGTGCCGGGTTCAAATCACAGGTGTGTACGGCGGCTTACGAGGCGGCGCGAGAGGCGGTGCGCTCGTTTTGCCACGCTAGAACGGATGACGCCGTCATATTTACCCGCAACACCACCGACGCACTGAACTTGCTCGCATGGGCGCTGCCGGCGGACACGAAGGTGTTCACATTTGCGCTGGAGCACCACGCCAACTTGCTTGCCTGGACCCGGGCCGGCCGGGAGATCCAGTATTTACCGTTCCCGGCGAGTCCCGACCGCGCGCTTGCCGCGATTGAAGAGGCACTTCGGAGCTCACAGGCCGGCACTCGCCTGGTAGCCGTCACGGGTGTCTCCAACGTCACAGGAGAGGTATGGCCGCTTCATCGCATCACGGAACTGTGCCATAGCTATGGCGCCCGCGTCGCAGTGGACGCGGCGCAGCTTGCGCCTCACTTCCCCATCGATCTCGTTAGCATTGACGCCGACTATATAGCGTTTTCGGGCCACAAGTTGTACGCGCCCTTCGGAGCCGGAGTCCTTGTAGGCAGAGCAGACTGGCTGCGTGAAGCGCCACCGTTCCTCTTTGGCGGTGGGGCGGTCGACTTTGTCACGCTGAGCAGCGTGACATGGACCTCTCTTCCAGACCGTCAGGAGGCAGGATCGCCGAACGTCCTGGGCGCCTATGCGATGGGTGTGGCGTGCGACGTGCTCGGGCGGCGCGGCATGCAGCATATCGCCGATGACGAGATTGTACTGGCCACCTATGCGCGAGACGTTCTTTCAGAGGTTCAGGGGATCCAGATCTACCAGCTGTGGCCGGGCATGGATGTGCCGCGACTCGGCATCGTGACCTTCAACCTCGATGGAATGCCTCACAGTCAGCTGGCGGCGGTACTGAGCGCTGAATACGGGATCGGCGTGCGGCACGGATGTTTTTGCGCTCATCCCTACCTCCAGTGGCTCCTGCAGTGCGACATCGCCGGAGCGGAACGTGTGCGACACGATATCGTTTCGGGGCACAGAGAAAACGTGCCGGGAGCCGTGCGCATGAGTCTTGGCCTGGGCAGCTCGCGGGACGATATCGATGCGCTTGCCGCTGCCCTGCAAGAGGTCTCGCGTGACGGTCCGCGCTGGAGCTACCGGCTCGACGAGCCATCGGGAGAGTATCAGCCCGAACCGGACCCTCGGCTGTTTCCACCGTTGCCGCTGAGACCGGCTCGGTACGGACATCGGGGTGGTGAGGCATCGTAGCGAGGCTGCCACAGTAACACTCACATCGGGAAAGGACGAACACGGTGACAGAGACGAGTCAGAAGACGGGACAAGGCATTTCTTCCCCCGCCAATCGCGCTTCCATGACGCACCGCGAACGTGTCCAGGCAGCGCTCAAGGGTGCCGCCGTCGACCGTCCGCCGGTGAGCTTCTGGCTACACTTTCCCGGCGAGGATCACACGGCGCAGCTTCTGGCAGATTCGACCGTTCGTCTTCAGCAACGCTTTGACCTCGACGTGGTCAAGCTCATGCCGACCGGCATGTATGCGGTCGTCGACTATGGTGTGACGATTTCCCCCTCGACGGATGGCCTGGGGACGACGCAGTACGCGTCCGGGCCCGTACACGGACCGCATGATTGGGCTCGCCTCCCGTCGGCGCCCGCCGATCGCGGAGAGCTGGGTAAGCAGGTCGAGGTTGTGCGCCGCGTCCGCGCGGCCGTCGACAGCGACACACCGATCATCCAGACGATATATAGCCCGCTAAGCCTTGCCTCCAAGCTCGTGGGGAGCGAGCTGACACCCGACCTGCTGGACGCGGAGGAGCTGCCGGCGGCGCTCGAGCGCATCGCGGCCGACGTCGTCGCGTTCGCTCAGGCTTGCCGCGGCGCCGGCGCCGACGGATTCTTCTTTGCCAGTCAGCTTGCAAACGCGTCATTCTCGCGGGACGAGTACGAACGTCTCGGCGTACCGTACGACCTCACCGTACTGGAAGCTCTCAGACCCGATACCTGGTTCCTTCTCCTGCACCTGCATGGCGAAGAGCCGTTCTTTGATCTGGCCAATCGCTACCCGGTGGACGCGGTGAGCTGGGAAGACCGGGAGACGACGCCGGCCATGGGTGACGCTGTGTCCCTCACCAGCCGCTGCCTGGTCGGCGGCATGGGACGACATGTTCCGCTGGTCGACGGTACTTCTGCGGCGGTGATGGCAGAGGCACAGCGCGCCATGGCAGAGACGCGTGGTCACGGCCTGATCCTGGCGCCGGGGTGCACCATCCCCGTTGCTGTCCCGGCCGAAAACCTCCAGGCTTTGCGCGACTCGGTTGGCCCATGAGCACGTCAAGGGAGAAAGGGTGCCTACCGGTGGCGCCGTCGGCGGAGAGGACTCGAGATGCAGGGTAAGCAGAGCGAGCTCCTGGTTCCGGTATCGGTTCGGCGCCCCACCTTGAGTGAACAGGCATATCGAACGATCAAGCGCAAGATCATCTGCCTGGATATGCCCCCGAGCATGCCGTTTACCGAAGCTCAGCTCGCAACTGAGCTCGGTCTGAGCAAGACGCCGGTACGCGAGGCCCTTTCCTGGCTGCAGCGCGATGGACTGGTCGACATGGCTGCCAGAAGCCGTTACAGTGTCGCTCCCGTGACTCTAAAGGACGTCCGCGACCTTTTCGATTTACGCGTGCTGCTCGAGGGCGAGGCTGTCGCCCTGGCGGCCGGTCGTGGAGCGGGCGCTCCAGACTTGATAGCTCTCGAGCGCTTGAGCCAGGCTGCTTACGATCCTGGCGACCACTCCAGCATCGGAGACTTTCTCAGCGTGAACACCCAATTTCATGTCACCATTGCCCGCCTTGGCGGAAACGGCAGGCTTGCAGCAGCGCTCCAACAGGTCTTGCAACAGATGGAGCGACTTTTTCACCTTTCACTAGCCGCCATCGAGCGGGTTGAGGTCAATGAGCGCGGTCATCAGCAGCTTCTTCGCGCTGTCAAACGCGGTGACCCGGAGTCGGCACGACAGACCGCCACGGCTAACACGCGGGCCTCAGAGATGATGGTCATCGAAAGCTTGCTGTCGAGTGAGGCCATACTCACGGCCAACATTACTGCCGTATCACCGCCCGCACGCCTAGCGGCATGGCCCAGCGTGGCGGGGCCGGGGGAGTGAGGATGCAAAAAGCGCGGACCGGTAGCATGTCCCGGCGAGAGCGAATCGATGCCGCCCTTCAGGGGGCCGAGGTAGACCGCCCGCCCGTGACCTTCTGGCGGCACTTTCC
>DASVZE010000003.1:0-2956 GCA_036391775.1 Chloroflexota bacterium
GCGGCATCACGCGTCCACAGGGAGCAGCCTGCGACATGGGTGCGTTCGAGCTGGAATACATCACCATCTCGGGGAATGCTGGCGTGCCAAGCGCAACGATCACGTACACAGGCGGCTCGACCACCTCCGATGGCACCGGGCATTATTCGTTCCCGGTTAGCTACGGCTGGACCGGCACGATCACACCTTCCAAGTCCGGCTACACCTTCCTGCCTGATCAGATCGCTGTCACCAGCGGCGTAACGGCCGATCTGCCCAATCAGAACTTCGCCGCCTTCGCAAACAACACCAAAGCTGTGACTGCCGACTTCGATGGCAACGGTACGACTGACCTCAGCATCTTCCGCCCCTCCAGTGGCACCTGGTATGTGAAGGGCCAATTTGGCGTCGCCTTCGGCATGGCCGGCGATATCCCCGTCCCCGGCGACTACAACGGCGACGGCAAGACCGATGTGGCCGTCTACCGCCCCTCCACCGGCGTCTGGTACATCATGAACCAGGGCGCCTGGGCCTTCGGCGGCCTGCCCGGCGATGTCCCTGTCCCCGGTGACTACAACGGCGACGGCAAGACCGACATCGCCATCTACCGTCCCTCCACCGGCGTCTGGTACATCATGAACCAGGGCGCCTGGGCCTTCGGCGGCGTACCCGGCGATATCCCTGTCCCCGGCGATTACAACGGCGACGGCAGGACCGACATTGCCATTTACCGTGCCGGCATGTGGTACGTCATGAACCAGTTCGCCACGCCCTTCGGCGGCGTGCCCGGTGACATCCCGGTCCCGGCCGATTACAACGGCGATGGCAAGACCGACATTGCCGTCTACCGTGCCGGCATGTGGTACGTCATGAACCAGTTTGCGACCGGCTTCGGCGGCGTGCCGGGGGATTACCCGCTGCCCGCCCCCGACACCAACGGCAACGGCACTCCCTATCAGTAAACGGCACGTGAGAGCGTAGGACGATCTAGACGAAGCCAGCAGAGGCCTCCCTGAGGGCCTCTGCTAGCCTGCAGTAGGCGCGTGAGACGGGGAGAACCTGTACCACTAAAACCTTCCGAGCGGTTAGTTCAATCGAGTTTTGCCAATCGCTGTTTGCTGTTTAATGAAGGCGATATTGGCTGAGGCTTGCGCGGTGGCGGTGCTCATCATAAGTAGTGTATCACGCAGGGGAGAAGTAAATGAGTGGGGAGATTTGGTGCGCCCGAGTCTTCCCTGCAAATCGACTGACTAACAATGCAAGCAGCCTGGCACATGTTCCCTAGCTGCTTGCTTCGATTAGGGCTTCCGGGACCAGCGTGGAGCGTAGTGATGTTTCACGGACAAATATCAATACGCTTGACGGAAACCAGAGGCTTGATACATTACGACGCGCGGCGTAGAATGATTACGACATTAGGCCCGAAGTCGCAGGTAGGAGGAAATCACAATGAAACAGCTTCCCAAAGTTTCGCAATGGGTGTTCTCCATCCTTTGTGCCCTGTCTCTTAGTCTCCAGGGCATGCAGCCTGCAGCCGCGCAGGCTGGCGGCACAGAGCGGATCGAGCATCATCTGCAAACCGGAAAGGTCTCCTTTATCGGAGCCGCACCCGGACAGACCCTCCGCGTGCCGGGAGCGCTTGCCCCTGGCCTGGCTCCGCAGGACCGCGCTCTGGCGATGATCCAGCCGTATGGCGCCGACTTCGGCTTGAGGCAGGCGGACCGGGAGCTGAGGCTGGAGGGGAGTGAGCACACGAACGGCCGGCAGATCACCCGATTCCAGCAGACCTACCAGGATGTCCCGGTGATGGCAGGAGAGCTGGTGGTGGATGCCACTGACCAAGGCGGTCTGATCTCGATCAATGGCGAGATCGCGCCGGATCTCAACCTGAGCACGACGCCCTCCATCAGCGCCGAGCAGGCACAGCAGACGGCTTTGCAGGCGATAGCCAGGTGGTACAAGGGTCAACCTGCGGACTACCAAGTGAGCGGCGCGGCATTGTGGATCTACGACTCTCGGCTATTGAAGCCGGACGGCCTACCGGCCGCGCTGGTGTGGCGCATGGATGTCACGAGTAAGGATCCGAGAGTGCCGCTGAAGGAACTGGAATTGGTAGATGCGCAACGGGGGAACATCCGGCTGCACTTCAACCAACTGGACACGGAGCTTGCTCCGAAAGTGACTGCAGCCGGAAACCTGCCGGCCGCTATCGCATCTTGGCCTGTGTATTTTGAGCTTGCGTTGGATGAAGCGCGCGGCTGGATCTACGGTTCCGACTCGAGCGGCAACAAGGTCGATGTGATTTCGATGTCGACGCTTCAACTCGTCAAGAGCTTTACCTTGGTGAACGGAGCTACTCCGAAGGGAATTGCCCTCAGCCCGGATGGCAGTGAATTAGCTATCGCCCAAAATGGTGCATCCTCTATTCTTTTTCTGAACCCGACCACCGGAGCTACGGTCGGGACTGTCATTCCGAACGTCACCACCGGTCCGAACCGACCGTGGGACCTCATGTATGGACGCACCGGGCGGATGTATTCCACTGGCAATGGCGGTATTGACTTTATTCACGTCATCAATACGACCACTCACACGGAGATCAGCAGATCATCCACGTCTATCGGCAGTTACCCCCGCCTGGCAATTTCAGCCGACAACAATACTCTCTATACGAGCGAGGCCCAACTCTCACCTCAAAACCTGGATAAGTTCGATGTATCAACAGACACGATCCCCGCTCCTTTCTACATCTTCGGGGCCGGTTTCTATGAGAACAGTTTTATTCTGGACCGGGTCGAGAACCTGATCTTTACCGACAGCGGACAGGTCTGGACCGCCGACGCCAAAAGCCAGATCGGCTCGACGGGCCTCAGCGGCCAGGTGGCGTATATCCCGACGCACCACGCTGTGGCCATTGCCACTAATACGGCAGTGACGTTTGCGAGCGCACAGAATTTCTACCCTCTCTCTAGGTATG
>DASVZE010000004.1:0-1808 GCA_036391775.1 Chloroflexota bacterium
AATGCCACAAGCGCATGCCCACCCTCGTGGTAGGCAACGGTCCTGCGCTCTTCCACGTCCATCAACGGAGTTCCTTCAAGACCGAGCGTGATGCGGTCGAGCGCTACTTCGAAATCTCGCTGGCCGACCTGCGACTCGCCCTTCCGGGCAGCGGCCAGTGCGGCCTCATTCGCCAGGTTCGCCAGGTCGGCGCCACTCATTCCTGGCGTGCTGCGCGCTATAGCATCCAGGTCGATATCACTGGACAGCGGAATCTGCCGTGTGTGAATGCGGAGAATGGCTTCTCGCCCGCGCCGATCCGGCGGATCCACCACCACCTGGCGGTCAAAGCGGCCTGGACGGAGCAATGCCGGATCCAGCACATCCGGCCGGTTTGTCGCGGCCAGCACGATGACGGCATCATTGGGCTCGAATCCGTCCATGGAGACGAGGAGCTGGTTCAACGTCTGCTCCCGCTCGTCATTTGAGCCTCCCCCCGTCGGCCCGCGTGCACCCCGGTACCCACCAATGGCGTCGAGCTCGTCCACAAAGATGATCGAGGGGGCAGCTCCTCTAGCGCGTTCGAAGAGGTCACGCACGCGGCTCGCACCTACTCCAACAAACATCTCCACGAACTCCGTGGCGCTGATAGAGAAGAACGCAACGCGGGCTTCGCCCGCAACGGCGCGTGCCAAAAGTGTCTTGCCGGTACCGGGAGGCCCGACCAGCAAGACCCCTTTGGGGATACGAGCGCCCAGCCGGTGGTACTTCGTCGGATCGCGCAGAAAGTCGACAATCTCGCGTAATTCGGATTTCGCGCCCTCCACGCCTGCCACGTCCGCGAACGTGGTGCTCGGGCGCTCCTGGGTGTAGAGCTTGGCTCGACTCTGACCGAACCCGAAGACCCCTTGCTGCTGGCGCATGGCAGAGCGCGCGCCAAAGTAAAACAGGCCAAAGAAGAGCAGAAGTGGCAGGGCCTGCAGTATCAGTCCCAGGGCCACCAGCCAGGTGGGAGTTGACGTGTTTGCCAGTGTGACGTCGACTCCATACTTTTGCATCAAAGAGACGAGGCTGGGCGTCAGATTCGTGGCGATTATCGAGCTGTAGCGGCCGTATGTCTTTCCCTTGTACGCGTACGGCGTCTTGAAGTCGCCCGTAACCTGGGTAGACTGCACGTTGGCGTTCTTGATATTGCCCTTCTGGACCTGCGCCGTGAAGGCACTGTACGACAGTGTGGTCTGGCGCACCTTACTGTTGCCGCCGGCAGCCAGCTGGGCATAATAGAACAAGATATTGAAGAGCAAGACAAGGCCGAGCAGGACTGCCCAGCCCCGACCCGACATGCGCGGCTGAGGGGGAGGAGTACTCGATCGTTCGGGGTCACCCCGTCCCCCTGTGGGACCGCTATTCATTCTCTGAGCCACCAGAGGCCTCCCATCGGCGAATGTTCACCGACCTGTCTCGCTACTCGACGCGAACCACCGGTAGCGCCCGCTTGAGCGCTTCCACCACGAGAAGCGCGCACTTGAGTCGAGCCGGAGAGATCGATTGAAGCCCTAGCTCACTCAGAACCGTGTCGCGGTTCAGCTCTTGAACCACCGACGTGGGCTGTCGCTCGATGCGCTCCAGCATGAGCTCGGCCGCGGCCTGGCTGATCACGCAACCACGGCCCTCGAAGCCGGCCTGGGCAATACAATCGTCTTCAATACGAAGGTGAACGCGCAGCGTGTCGCCGCAAAGCGGATTTTCCTCCTCATGGCTATGCGTGGGGTGCGCGATCTCGCCCCGGTGCGACGGATTCCGATATGCATCCATCAGGATATCGGTGT
>DASVZE010000005.1:0-4592 GCA_036391775.1 Chloroflexota bacterium
AAAAGCACCATTCAGTGGGTCGGCTAAACGCACCCTGACGTTAACTCGTCAATTTCACCGCGAACTACTCATTTATCATCAGATACAGTTTGTGGCTATTTGAGCCCGTCCCGTGTCATCTCGAGCCCTCGGTAGAGATACTGCCACTATGATTGACACGTGGAACAGACCCCCCAATTCTCGCCAATCCGGGTCCCAATAGCGGATCCACAGGATTCCAGGGAATCAGAACCGACCAGAGCACCCGAGTTCCGTCAGCCACGGAACCTTTTTTTTAGGTCTCTGTTTATTCGGGTCACAGGCTCCCTTATCATCGCAGCCTTTTTAGTCGGCATCTGGACCCTGGTTGCCCGCCGGTATCCGCCGGCTATTGTCCCCGACCCGCGGCTGGTGTGGGAGCGATTCCAGCAGGCTTGGAGTGACGGCACCTACTTGCCCGCGTTTTTCACGACAGCGGAAGAGGCCATGCTGGGATGGTTGGTGGCGGTCCTGGTCGCCGTTCCTCTCGGTTACCTCATTGGCCGCCTGCGCGCGCTTGAGGATACTCTGGCGCCCTACCTCGCGAGCAGTCAGGCGATGCCGGTGGTCGCGATCGCCCCGCTCCTCGTGGTGTGGGTCGGCGTGGGCTTGTCCGCCAAGGTCATCGTGGCCGGCCTCATCGCCTTCTTTCCGATTCTCGCCACGACTGCCAGCGGGGTTCGGGGCGTGCCCCGAGATCTGCGAGACGCGGCGCGCGTCTTCGGCGCAGGGGCGGCAGCACTGGCAGTGCACATCGACCTTCCGCTGGCCGCGCGCTCTATCTTTGCCGGGCTCAAAGTCGGGGCTGCGCTTGCCGTCACGGGCGCCGTGGTTGGCGAGTTCGTGGGGGCGAATCAGGGGCTCGGTTATCTCGTCACGTTCGGCAGTACGAGCTTCGACACGCCGCTTATGTTCGTCGCGGTGATCTCGTTGATGATACTGGGAGCAGTTGCCTACGGACTGGTTGGAGCGGTCGAACGGATTCTGCTGCGCTGGGATGAATAGCCGCAGCACGTACGAAGACGGGTGGCAACGCAACGACCTGGACGTACTCGTGCAATGGCTACAGAGAGCCTGCCCATTGCGCCAGATCCTCGGACGTGTCCAGGTCAAAAGTGAAGGCCCGGTCCAGGATCCGACGCACCGGGATCCCTCGCGCCAGAGCCAGATCTTCATGTCGGGCAAAGCTCCCTGGTCCGAAGGCGGGCGGAATAGCGTCCGGCGGTGCGAGCAAGAGCGCGCCCGTGCCTCCGTCCTGCGTTCGCGCAAGTGCCACTCCGAGATCATCGTTGTGCGAGCGGATGATATGGCGCACGCTCTCGGCCGAAATCTGGGGAAGATCCGCCGGCAATATGAGCAGCTTGGCAGCGCCACGCTCCGTTGCCCAGGCCGCAGCAGCCACAAGGCTAGGGTTCAATCCTCCGCTGTCCGGCAGACGCTGAATGCCCGCTGGGAGGTCGAGGTGCCGTTCCACCGTGACCAGCGCCACAGTGTCCACAACACCGGAGTGAAGCAGTGCCCGCAGGGTGCGGTGGAGCATGCTGACAACCAGATTGGTGCGCGCACTCTCGTCCAGGCGCTTGGAAAGGCGTCCCTTCGCGTGAGGGAGCGCCTTTAGAGGTACGGCAGCCGCAATCATTGCAAGGAACGCGCGAACATCAGTGTTTCAGATGCCAGACGCCGGCGATCGTCTTCGTCATCCATGCGGGTGTCGGTGCAAAACGCACGAATCTTGAGCTGCTCGATCTCCGGCACAAGATTCGAATCTCGACGATCGATGACAATGCCATCGATCAGTCCGGCGTAGAGCCGGCCAACCCCGAGCGCGGTCGGCTCCAGGCCGACAGTCGCCATCAGATCGGCGGCCGGACCCGCTATTGCCGCCGATCCGATAAGCGGACTCACAGCGACGCAGGGCGTTTTGCGCTGCCGCAGCGCGTCGCGTATGCCGCGCAAACTCAGGATGGGCTGAATGCTAAGGACCGGATTCGAGTTCACCAATATGGTCGCCTCAGCTCCGGCAAGAGCGGCCAGCACCTCTTCCGTTGGTCGGGCATCATCCATGCCTCGATACTCAACCCTGGTGATGCGGTCTCGATGACGCCGATGAACGAAGTACTCCTGGAATTCGAGCCAGCCGTCTCCGCTTTGTAACCATGTTGCCACGCGATCGTCCGTCATCGGCAAGATCCGCGCCCGTACCCCCAGCTTTTGGGCGAAGTCGAGAGCGATCTCAGTCAACCGCGCGCCGGAGCGTAACGCATGGGTGCGGGCGAGGTGGGTGGCAAAGTCTTGATCGCCCACCTGAAACCAAGTCGGCACTCCGAGAGTCTCGAGGGCACGCAGAACCGTGTATGTGTCCCCTTCGATTCCCCAACCGACGTCTCGCCGCGCCTTACCGGCCAGGGTGTACGTCACGGTGTCCAGGTCCGGGCTAACCCGCAGCCCGCAAAACTCAAGGTCATCCGCAGTATTTACCACAACGGCGAGAGTATCGGGCGGTACCTTTTGGTACACGCCCGATGCGAGTTTGGAGCCGCCCACGCCTCCGCAAAATGCGACGATCATCGCATGTCTACGACCGCGTCTGGAGAGCGTCTCGGACGTACCTTCCCGGGGGCAGCAGGATATCCCATGAGAGTCAGTGCCTGGGGCTCATAGGAGGATGGAAGATTCAGGCAATCACGGACCACGTCCGGGCAATACATCGGTGCCGCCATCCAGCATGTTCCCAGGTCCCTGGTCCACGCCAGCAAAAAGATGGTCTGCATGACGGCGCCCACGCTCTGCACCGCCATCTGCCACTCCAGAGTCCGGCGCTCACCGTCCGCATAGCTCACCAGGCCGTCTGCGACCAGCGAGCAGAGGATCACCACGGGAGCATTGTTGATCCGGACGATCGATCGTTCGGTTTGCTGTTCGATTAGATCCGCCGCCACGCCGTCGTTTTTCAGGACTTCGGCGAGGCGGCCCGCCATGGCGGTCGCCAGTCGCTCCCGGTCAGCGGGCCGAGAGAGCACGGTAAAGCGCCACGGCTGGACATTGTGCGGCGACGGAGCCCAGACTGCCAGGCGCAGCACATCCGCTACTACAGCCGGTGGAACAGGATCCGGCAAAAACCGGCGCACGGAGCGCCGGTCCAGAACCACACGCTCGACGGTATTCCGAGTGTCAGAATTCAGGACAGGAACCACTAGACCAGGTCCCGCGTCTCGTCGTGTCGCGGTGTGTAGTAACGCCGCAGCCAGCGGCTCAGTCCGTCGAGTCCGGGATACAGAACCCGCTCCGTGATATTTCCCTGGTCGAGTTTATCCCGCACTTCCCACTTGAGCTCTGCCGGGATGATGATGCGCCGTACCACGCCGGGATGTCGCGCCAGCCAATCATCCAATGTCAGGACCGGGTCGGAGACGAGAGAGAAAAGGGCGTACTGGTTGACAATCCGGGCATCCAAGGAAGGAGGCTCGAAGAAAACCACGAACGGATCATCGGACAGCGCGTCGAACCGGTCGATCGTTGAGGCAGCCGCGTTCAACATGGCCGCACTGAAGACGTCGGAACCTTCGTCACGCAACAGCGCCTTGAGCTTCTCCGGCAGGAATCCATTGGTGCGCCGGATGTCGACCATCCATATCAGTCCGTCGGAATCATACCTGCGCGTGTTTTCGGTCGCGAAGTGCATTGCCACAAACGGGGAGTAAGTCCAATCCAGGAGGCGCGTCGGCAGCCCATGATGCTGCGCCAGCGCCAACCAGTTCCACACCCAGTCGTCCGGGACGGAGCGAGTTTCGGCGTACTTGCGAAACGCCCGAAGTATGTGATCCTCTAAACGATCGGTCGGCCCGCCCAGCCGTCTCAGACTTGTCATGAGGTCGTAGCAACGGTCCGATACCCCACGAAAAGCGCAGGTCGAGCGGAAGCGCTGAAGGTCTTTGTTCCAGGAGTTCTCGTGTAGTGTCTCACTGAGCTCATTCCAGCTCGAGACTCGAATTTCGTCCACCAGGCCTCCCCCCGGTCGGTCATCAGACATACAGCATTGTAGGGTGAGCTGTGGGCAAAGTCCGTCACCCACTCTCCACAAGTGGCCCCTACAAAAGGGCTATAATGGCACCGAGTTAGAAGTCCACTTTTCATCTCACTACTCAGTGACGACCAAGGAGACAGATGTGGAAACGGGTACCTGGAAGGCAAAAGCCGGTCTCGCCCAGATGTTGAAGGGCGGCGTGATCATGGACGTGGTCACCGCGGAGCACGCGCGCGTCGCGGAGCAAGCCGGCGCCGTGGCGGTTATGGCCCTTGAGCGCGTCCCGGCCGATATTCGAGCCGCGGGGGGCGTGGCCAGGATGAGCGACCCATCCTTAATCGAGGACATCATGCAATCCGTGACCATTCCGGTCATGGCTAAGTGCCGCATCGGACACTTTGCCGAAGCACAGATTTTGCAGTCGCTGGGGATCGACTACATCGACGAAAGCGAAGTGTTGACACCGGCAGACGATCGGTTTCACGTCGACAAACACGCGTTCAAAGTGCCCTTTGTTTGCGGCGCTCGAGACCTGGGAGAAGCGCTACGC
>DASVZE010000006.1:0-2789 GCA_036391775.1 Chloroflexota bacterium
ATCGCCCTGCTGGTTTTGACGGTGGGCACCGCCTTCGCTGCCAAACTGACCCGGTATGTACTCCCCGGCAACAGCGTTTTCCCCGAAGGCATAGCCTACCAGCAGGATACTCCTTACTTTTACGTCAGCAGTAATGCCGGCGGCACGATCTTTCGTGGCACTCTCGACCAGGAGATGGGGTCTCCCGCAAAGTTGATGATCGAGCCGGGTCAGTAGCCGCTGAGCACCCGCGTGCGTAACAGGTCGAAGTTGGCCCGAACATCGTGCACTTGATCATTTTCAGCCTGTTTACGTGCCCTTCAACTGGGCCCTGGCTCCACTCCAATTCCATTCCGGAGTAAACGGCAGCGAAGTCCCGCTGCACCCCGCGTGCAAAGCTCGCCATCTCAGCTACTCTACTCTTCAAAGCCAACTCTACCCAGCTTGCCAAGCGCTCGGCCTTGCGCTGCCGCACCTGTGCCCGCTCTTGCGCCGGGCGATCGGTTATACTAAGCTCAGAGATGAGCCCCTAGCCGGAAAGGGCGAGGAGGATCGACATGAGCACCCATCCCCATACCAACCTTTTCACGCAGGTCGACCGCACCAAGGATCCAGACTTCTTCGTTCGGTTCATGGATGAGGCCCAGAAACCCCCCGCGATCCAGGCGAGCAAGCGACTCATGCTGGAACGGATCGCGCTGGCGCCCGGAGCAGCAGTCCTCGACGTGGGCTGCGGTCCCGGAACCGACCTGTTCGACATGGTGGCCCTGGTCGGTCCGGCTGGCCGGCTCGTTGGGCTTGACGCGAGTGCGGTCATGATCGCGGAGGCTCGCCGCCGCGCCCAGGAACGCCAGGTCCCCATCACTTTTGAGGTTGGGGAGGTGCAAGCGCTGCCCTTCCAGGACGGCACGTTCGACGTGTGCCGCGCCGCACGCCTGCTGGAGCATCTCCCCGCTGCCACGCGGGCGCTCACGGAGATGGGGCGGGTAACCCGCCCCGGTGGACGGATCCTCGTCTGGGATTTCGACTGGGACACCATGATCATCGACCACCCAGACAAGGAAACCACGCGCACTATTGTCCGGTCCTATTGCGACTCGATACGGAACGGATGGATCGGTCGGCAACTCCCGCGTCTCTTCAAGGAGCAGCACTGGGAGGTGCTCTCCATCGATCCAGTGCAGGTCTTCGTACACTACGCATTGGCCGAGTTCTTCCTCGGCAGCCACCTCGCGGTGCTCCAGACCAACGGCGTGCTTTCCGCCGATCTGGCACAGCAGTGGTGGGAGTACTTGCAAGAGGCAGACGAGCACGGGACGCTGCTGATCAGCTTTACGACCTTCATCATCGTCGGTGAAAAGAGCTGATCCTGGAAATCGGACTGCGGATGAGCAAAACGCAATCGCGCAACAGCCGCCCTGTGAGGGAAGAGAAGAAGCCAGCCAGGGTCTGGTTAAGCACGCTGGCCGCTTTGCACCGCAGCTCTCGCGTGTCCCAAACCGCGGTGTCTTTCTGCCCGGCGGGCAGGATGGCCTCACCTCGGCTACTGGAATGAAAGTCGACGACCAGGGACGCCTGTTTGTTTCCGGGGCCGCTACGGGCAAGTTTTTCGTTTATGACACGGCCAGCGGCCAACTCCTCGCCAGTTTCACCAACGGGCTGAACAATATGTTCATCAATGACGTGACTATATCTTGCGAGGGAGATGCATACTTCACCGATTCCCTGAACCCTGTCCTGTACAGGATCACCACGGATTCCTCGGGCCATTTGATCCTCCAGAACTGGCTGGACCTGACAGGCACGTCCATAGTGTACGGGTCGGGCTTCAACCTGAACGGTATCGCGGTCACCGAGGACGACCGGTACTTGCTGACAGTGCAGTCGAATACGGGCAAACTCTTCCGGATTGACCTTGACACTCAGCAGGTGACCGAAGTCAACCTCGGTGGAGCGCCCCTACCCAACGGGGACGGTCTCTGGCTCAGAGGGCACACTCTCTATGCCGTTCTCAATTCCTTCAATCGCATAGACGAGGTTCAGTTGTCCGGAGACTTCTCCACTGGATAAGTAGTCTCTTCTACCACCGATCCCTCCCTGCATTTCCCAACCACGGTTACAGTGGCTGACGGCCGCATGCTGGTGGTCAACTCCCAGTTCGACCGGCGCTGCCCCGGCTGCCAGCCGGACCGGCCGTTCACCGTTTCCAGTATTCGCGTGCCCTGATCTTCAGTGCCGCGCCCGACTAGGAGAGGGAAGGAGACGTACACCAAGGCAAGTCCCCTTCCCTTTTCTCTGGTTCCAGGTGCGCAGAGACGCTACTTACCTCATGCCTGCCCGTTTGGCTAGATTGACAGGCAACGGCCTGTCAGTTAAGCTGACTTCTGTGCGCCGAAGACTACAATGACTACAATACGAAGTTGCCGACCTGCGAGTAATGGTATGGTCAGGCTGAGCTTAAGCGAAACAGGAGAACTGAAATGGACGCCCAGACAGAATGTCCGCATCTTACTCCCGAACATGTACACCACGTCGAGCCGAGCGCCCTGGGGTGCGAAGACTGCCTGAAGATCGGCAGCTACTGGGTGCACTTGCGCATCTGCAAGGAGTGCGGACACGTCGGCTGCTGCGACAACTCACCCAACCGCCACGCCACCAAGCACTATCACGCCACACAGCATCCGATCATCCGCTCGTTCGAGCCGGGCGAGGACTGGCGCTGGTGCTACGTCGACGAGGTGCTGGTGTAGGGGACGGCGATACAGTACACGCGGCTGGGTGATACGGGCCTCGTCGTCACGCGGCTGGCC
>DASVZE010000007.1:0-8309 GCA_036391775.1 Chloroflexota bacterium
CGGCGCCGGGCACGCGAGCCAACGCCTTCTCCAGCGCCTTTTGTCCCTCTCTCAGGTAGCCGCGGACATCCCAGAAGTACCCCAGCGCCCCTGCCAGCCTCAGTGCCAGCTCGTTCTCGCCGTGGTCCCACAGCCACTCGAGGGCAGCACGCAGGTTCTCGTGCTCCTGCTCAAGCCGCAAAAACCACTCTCGCTGAGCCGGCCCGATAAGCTCGGGCGCCGCACGCTCTGCCATTTCCAGGAAGTAGCGTGCATGTGCTCGCCCAACAACTTCACCCTCGTCACAGCTTGTCACCCGTTCCAGGGCAAACTCCCGCACCGACTCCAGGAGACGAAACCGATGTCCTCCCGCGCCGTCGTCCTCACCCAGGATCAGACTCTTGTCGACCAGCGAGGCTAGACCGTCCAGCACCGCAAGACCACGGTCTCGTCCATCTGACAGAACTGTCTCTGCCGCCTCCAGGGTAAACCCACCGACAAAGGTGCCAAGACATCGGAACAAGATTTGCTCGTCGTCGGTGAGGAGGTGATAGCTCCAGGCGATGGCTGCGCGCAAGGTGTGCTGTCGCTCGGGGAGATCCTGCGCCTCCCAGTGGAGGAGGGAAAGGCGCTGCTCCAGGCGCTCCAACATCATCTGTGGTGAGAGGAGCTGGGTGCGGGCCGCCGCCAGCTCAATGGCGAGTGGCAAGCCGTCGAGGCGCACGCACAGCTCGGCTACCGATCGAGCGTTCTCGTCGGTGAGGCGAAAGCCTGGATTTATCATCCGGGCACGCTGGAGGAAGAGCGCCACGGCCGGCACCTCGGCCAGGTCCTTCAGGGGCGGAAGATGGGCGGGATCCGGGAGAGCGAAAGGGGGCACTGGAAGAGTCTGCTCCGCCCGCAGATGAAGCAGCTCTCGGCTCGTGACCAGGAGCTTGAGTCCGGTAGCCAGGACCAGCAGTGTATCGAGCAGTGGAGCAGCCGGGAGGACCTGCTCGAAGTTGTCCAGAATCAGCAGGGTCTCGCGCCCTCGCAGATACGCCGAGATCTGCTCAAGGAGTGGAGCGGAGCCCGTATCCGGCAATCCGAGGCGCTCGGCCATGACGGCCGGCACCTCGGCCGGGTCGCGAATCGTGGTGAGATCGACAAACCAGATTCCGTCCGGGAAGACATCGCTGAACTGCGTGCCGGCCTCGCGCGCAAGACGGGTTTTGCCGACACCGGCCGGACCGGTGAGCGTGAGCAGCCGAGCCGTGCCGCTGCCCAGCAGCTGACGAATCAGCTCCAGCTCCTGCGTGCGGCCCAGGAACAGGGACGGATCTGTTCCGCTTCGAGCAGGGAAAACGGTAGAAGACGCTGTGGCCTCAGACATGGGCGATCGGGCTTCGATATCGGATGATGCCACCGGCCGGAGGGGATACCTCAGTATGCACAACGGGCAGCTCGCTTGCCCGCCTGGTGTGCCCTCCATGCGGTGATCGCCGGACGGTCATCCGAATGGGGGAGTCGGCATACCGATACCCAATCGCCTGATTGGGGGAGGTGCTGCGACTCCGCCAGTCTTACGCTACTGTCATTGATCACCAAACGATGTGAACAAGGAGGGAACAAGGTCAATGACAACCGTACTGATACCGAACCGAGAATATTCTAGACTTGCGTCCGATGATCAAATTGAACGGACGGCCGCCGCGCTGGAAGCAAACGGCATGCGAGCGATCGTCGTGGAATCGGGGGACGAGGCGCGCCACCAGGTCTTCAGTCTCCTTCCCGCGGGTGCCCAGGTCATGACCATGACCTCGCGGACGCTCGAGACTATTGGGGTAGCGGAGGAGATAAACGAGCCGTCCGACGTGGACGAGTTGTGGCGCTACGATGCTGTCCGTCCCAAGCTCATGCAGATGGATATGCAGACGCAGTGGCCCGAGATGCGGCGCATGGGTGCCAGCCCTGATTACGCCGTCGGAAGCGCACACGCGGTGACCGAGCATGGAGAGGTCTTCATCGCTTCGGCCAGTGGAAGCCAGCTGGCGGCGTATGTCTACGGAGCTGGGGTTGTGATCTGGGTTGTCGGTGCTCAAAAGATCGTTCGGGATCGGGATGCGGCGTTCAAGCGGATCTACGAATACAGCTTTCCCCGCGAGGACGAGCGAGCCCGTGAAGCCTACGGCATCGGCAGCGGCGTGAACAAGGTGCTGGTCGTCAACCGGGAGTTTGTGCCGGATCGCATCACTGTCATACTGGTGAAGCAGGAGCTGGGATTTTAAGGGACTGCTATATCCTCTCTCTCGTGGGCGTCCCGTGTTGGTCGTCTCTCTCACCTTCGGACTCACCCAGCTTTTGCCGCTACCTTGAGCGAGAGCCGCGATCACACATCCTGACCGGGGTGGAGACAGAGATACTGTGAAGAAGTAAAACTGTCTTGAAAGGAGATCATTATGACCTCTGAGCGGCTCACCCTGATGGCAGTTCACGCTCATCCGGACGACGAGATTTTCGGGACGGGTGGTGTCTTCGCCCGGGCCGCGGACGAGGGAATGCGCACCGTGCTCGTCGTCGCGACGGGGGGCGAGGAGGGCGAGATCCGTGACCCGATACGTGACACATCGGAGGAGCGGGCTCGCCTCGCCGATATTCGGGCGGAAGAGCTACGCCGCAGCGCAAACATCCTCGGCATTGACGAAGTGCACTTCCTGGGCTACCGGGACTCCGGGATGCTTGGGACCCCGGCCAATGACAACCCCAACAACTTCCTCCATGCCGACCGAGAGGAGGCTGTGCGGCGCGTCGTCAAGTTAATCCGGACAGTACGCCCGGACGTCCTGGTTACATACGATGAGCGCGGCGGCTACGGGCATCCGGACCACGTCACTGCCCATGAGGTCACGACTGCGGCGGTCGAGGCGGCTGCCGATCCGGAGCGCTATCCGGAACTTGGGTTCCCGGCCTGGTCGGCTCCCAAGTTCTACAACTCGGCCAACCCACGATCGATCTGGCAATGGATCGGCGAGCAAATGATCGAGCGTGGCATAGTGCCGGAATCGGATGAGTCGGACTACGACTACGAATCGTTCCTGACTCCGGACGAGATTATCACCACCCGTATCGACGTCGCCCCCTATATTCCCCGCAAGCGTGCTGCTTTAATGGAGCATGAAACGCAGATCAGCGCGGACGACTGGTTGAACAGGATGCCGGAGGATTTGATGGAGGCGCTGCTGCGCACCGAGTCGTTTATACGCGTCAGGTCAGCTGTGCCCGTTCCCAATCCCGAGGATGACCTCTTCGCCGGTCTGCGTGATCGATGACGGACGGCTCGCCGTCCGGATGTCTCAGACGGTATCCGGGGCTCTCATTCACCACAGAGAGCCCGAGCGTGTCGCTGTATGACTTTTTATTGCACGTTGGATATCGCCGGCCGGCATGGTGGTGAGAAAATGAATTGCTCTCCGCTGCCAGAGTCGCTATCCGCATTTCCGCTATAACGAAAGAAGAACAAATGACGACACCATCTCCCGCAATCACCGGCTATGGCGCCTCCTGGTGTGCTGACTGCCGGCGTGCCCAGGCATTCCTGGACCAGCATCATGTTCCTTATACATGGATCGACCTCGAGGAGCATCCGGAAGCGGAGAAGACTGTCGAGCACTACAACGGCGGCAAGCGAGTCATCCCGACTATCGTCCTGGAAGACGGATCGGTCTTGGTGCAGCCATCGAACGCTGAATTGGCTACCAGCTTGGAGCTGCCCCTTGTCGTCGAGCCCGAGGCTGACGACAAAGTCAGAAAGCTGGTAATCATAGGCTCCGGTCCGGCCGGCTACACGGCGGCACTCTATGCCGCGCGTGCCAATCTTCACCCGATTGTCTATGCGGGATATGTGCACGGTGGCCAGCTCATGCTGACCACCGATGTCGAAAATTATCCAGGCTTCCAGGACGGGATCATGGGGCCGGCCCTGATGGCCGAGATGCGGGCGCAGGCCGAACGGTTTGGGGCTGAGATGCGCGACCGAGACGTCACTGCGGTCGACTTCTCGCGGAGGCCTTTCAAGGTAGTTGCTGAGGACGAAGAGGAGTACGCCGAAGCCGTCATCGTGGCGACGGGTGCGTCGGCCAAATGGCTGGGTGTGCCGGGTGAGGACCGTTTTCGCGGCTTTGGGGTTTCCAGTTGTGCGACCTGCGACGGATTCTTTTTCCGGGGAAAGCGCATCGTGGTCGTAGGCGGAGGCGATGTGGCAATGGAAGAGGCCATCTTTCTCTCTCGGTTCGCCAGTGAGCTGACCGTGATCCACCGGCGGGACACCTTGCGGGCCAGCAAGGCCATGCAACAACGGGCGCTGGCCATCCCCAAAATCCGCTTCGTCTACAACACAGTCGTGGAGGAGGTGCTGGGGGACACCGACACCGCGACTGGCACCTCGAAAGTTACCGGGGCGCGGATCCGGAACGTCGAAACCGGCGCGCAGGAGATCCTCGGAACCGACGCTGTGTTCGTCGCCATCGGCCATCAACCGAATACGGCCATCTTCCAGGGGCAGCTACCGCTGGACGAGCGGGAATACGCCCAGGCCGCCGACGCAACAGGGACGGCGACCGCAGTTGATGGCGTCTTTGTGGCCGGAGATGTGCGTGACTACCGCTATCGCCAGGCCGTGACCGCAGCCGGCGATGGCTGCAAGGCGGCGATGGACGCCGAGCGTTGGCTGGAAGAGCACGGTGTGTCGGTGGACCACACGGGCGAGGTCTATGCCGGTCCTGTCGAAGCAATTACGGGAGAAACTGCAAGGTAGCAGGAGGCTGCTCCGCTCACGGAGCCAGCTCCTCTTCAGCTTCCTCCACGTCATGCCGTGCTTGCTCTCGGTCTTCTCGTTCCCTCCGACCCCGGTAGTCTGAATCAGATGGTGTATGTCCTTCCTCGTCATGGCGGCGTTGATGTTCCTCCCGGGCAGTGCGACCTGTCCCCGGGACGGGCGAGACCGGCGGCAATTCTTCCCGGTTCGGCTCACCCGGCGCCTCTGGGTTCTCGATGCCAAACGCCTCCGGGTGGGTAAAGACTGCATCATCGTCTTCCATGGTTTTCCTCCATATCACAGTGCAAACCAGTTGATAATGTCTGCCAGGCAACAAAAAGTCATCGGTTCGGGGCCGCCTGGAGAGCCGAGTCGACCAACCTGTCGACCCCCGCGATATTCTTGTTGAGGTCCTCTCTACCACCGTTGATGGACGAGAGGAGCGACTCGTTCGCGATAGATGGCGGCGACACGCTCCATCGTGCCCTCGGGCAGTGGGGGCAGGTCGGCAGCCTGTGCATTGGCGTGAGCCTGCTCTGGATTTTTCGCCCCCGGGATCACCGTGCTTACCGCGTCGTTCATCAGGATCCAGCGCAGGGCAAATTGCGCCATCGTCTCTCCAGCGGGCACCAGTGGACGGAGCTCCTCTACCGCCTTGAGGCCTGTCTGGTAGTCCACTCCGGCAAAAGTCTCACCCACATCAAAGGACTCGCCGTGGCGGTTGTAGTTGCGGTGATCGTCGGATGAGAAGGTCGTGTCGGGGCGCAGCTTGCCGGTCAGGAGTCCCGAGGCAAGAGGGACGCGTGCGATGACTCCCACATCCTGCCGCTTCGCTTCCAGCAAGAACTGGTCGGCTGGGCGCTGGCGGAAAATATTGAAAATGATCTGAACGGTGGCCACTCCCGGATATTCGATCGCCTTGAGTGCTTCTTCGACGCGTTCCACGCTTACGCCGTAGGCGGCGATTGTTCCCTGGGCTACCTGTTCCTCAAGCAGGTCGAATACCCCGACATGCTCGTACACCTCCGGAGGGGGGCAATGGAGCTGGATGAGATCCAGCCGGTCCACGCCCAGGTTTCGCCTGCTCCGATCGATCCAGCCTGAGAAATTCTCGCGCGTGTAGGATGCGAGGTCGAGGGGTGCTCTACGACCCATCTTGGTGGCGATGATGAGAGGTTCAGAGCGCTGTGCGCGGAGTTTGCCGATCAGGCGCTCGCTCCTCCCATCGCCGTAGACATCGGCCGTATCGAAAAAGGTCACGCCTGAATCCACCGCGGTGTTGAGAGTTGCCAGCGCCGTTCCCTCATCCACCCGTCCCCAATCTCCACCGATTTGCCACGCGCCGAACCCCACGGCGCTTACCTGATAGTCCGTCTTGCCTAGCCGCCGGTACTGCATTCTGCCTTCCTTCCCTCTTTCGTTTCGGCTACCGTTACCGTTACAGCCGGCCCTGCCCGTATGCTCTGAGGACCGGTGTGAGCCCGAGCCGCCGTGCGAATTGGCAAGCCGCTTCTCTTCGCCCAGGGTATACCACAGCAGGAAGCACAACGGCTGATCAAGGCAGTCTTGCCAGGTCCTGACTGTGACCATCGTGGCGGAAAGCGTCGATTCTCAGGTTGACTCAGCTTGGCCGAGTGCTCCGGCCGGCGTCTCCCGCGCTGCAATAACTTCCGCTCGAGTGAACGAGATGCGCCACTCGCAGCTCTTGTTCCTCGCTCCCATCACCCTCGGGATAGAACTCTGGAGCAACCCGCCACGTGAATTGGTCCCGGTGGGGGAGGGCCTGGAGATGCCGTTTTAGTGCCAAAGGCACCAGACGAAGACGACGATCGATCCATGTACGATCCCATGGACCCTCAGCCAGGATCTCCTCAGCCGCGCGGAACTCATAGTAGATTGTCCGCCGCAGCGCGTTCCCTTCCGTCTGTTCCGAGCCGTGCAGCACCATGACGTCGTGTACCAGGACATCGCCTGGCTCCATCTCAACTGAGATGACCCCGGGGTGCTCCCAGCCATAGCGCTCGGCCACCTCGCACACATCGTGTTTCTGTTTCTGGCTTCCCGGCACAACCCGCAACGCGCCCTGGCCGGCCTGTGAGCGGTCCAGGTAGAGGTCGAAGTTGAAGATCCGGAAGCGCCGTGGGTGGACGGCGTCCTGATGCCATGGAATAATCTCTCCGTCCCCTTCCTGCTTGAAGACCATCGATTCGTATGTTGGGACGAAATTGGGGCCGCATAGACTCTCGGCCACCCCAAGCACGCAGGGGCTGCCCAGCAGTTCGAGGGAGGCCGGCTGTCCTTTGTCGTGGAGGTAGCTTATGCGGAACATCACGTCGCCGCCTCCTCGTTGCGCGAAGGTATAGTCCTCACGACGTGGATCCTCGCCATGCATCGCCCATCCATCTGACACCCAGACTTCCGCCGCATCTTGCAGTCGCTGCAGCAGAGCGTCCGGAACCTGCTTGCGGAGAACAAGATAGCCATACTCGTCGAAGAACCTGACCTGCTCCTCGGTCAGGTGGTAGGGCGAGTGGCCGGCGTAGGCGTGCGGCGGGGGCCAGAGGGTCTCACGAGGCGAAGAGATTTGCAACATGGAATACTCCCGAGTCGTAAACGGTTCTTCTCTCAGGATAGTCTCCGAATTGGCAATGGTTTCGGTCTCCTCCGTACGGTTCCTACAGGATCCCGATCAACCTTGCAGAAACTGCAGGCTTCGCAGCGTTTTCTGCTTCACATGTTCCGACTCGCCGAGGGCCGGCTGTCAGATCAACGAGCTTTCCACGATGGCTTGGGGTTGCTCATCCAGGTAGGAACCATTGCGAAGATCGAGGGAAACGATGGTGCTAAAGCGAGTCCAAGAAAAACCGTGCAAACGTGAAAGCCCTGAAGTCTGCGAGGAACCAAATCCCGGCACGTGACGACATTCATGTACCACCGCGCCCTTCGACATAGCTGGGATCTCGATTGTCCGGCTGTTTGGAGCGCCCCGCAGAGTAGACGGAGAATTCACACTGTATACACACGAAAAGACGTGAAAAGTGTGTAACGGACGCCTATCTCGCTCGCGCCTCAAGAATGGATAGGTCGCCGGGGACCTTGACCTCACGGTCGAACAAGAAGCCGGATCGCTCGAGAAGCGCCGCATACTCCTGCCGGCTACGTTGACGTCCGCCAAGCAGGGCAAGCATATGAATGTCCAGCAACGTGGCCCATGCCGGCCCTGCCGTATCTGGGATCATCTGCTCGATCAGAAGCAGTGTGGCCCTCTCCGGAGCTACTCGTCGGATAGCCTGTAGAATGGTGACTGCTTCGTCGTCATTCCAGTCGTGGATGACTTCCATTAAAAGGTAGGCGTCACAGGCGGGCAGGGCATCCCGAAAGAAGTCACCAGCCTGCAATGTCAATCGATTGGAGGCTGGGCCGGCGGCCTGTTCGATCACATATGGTAAGTCGAAAAGCACACCATATGTAGACGGGTAGGCCTCGAGCACAGCAGACAACAGATGTCCACGACCGCCGCCGATGTCGCCGACAAGTC
>DASVZE010000008.1:0-5686 GCA_036391775.1 Chloroflexota bacterium
CACGGACTGGGCGAGTCGCGACTCGCCCCTTCGCATTGGTGTCATCTTGATTGCTGGTGCGCATCAGTAGAGCGCCCCTTCCAGGTCGAGTTGGGTGAGGTAGAGCCGGACGTCGAATTCCAGCTGGTGATAGGCCGGCTCCATGTGCTCGCACAGCTGGTAGAACGCCTTGGAGTGCTCCTTTTCCCTGAGGTGGGCCAGTTCGTGGACCACGATCATGCGCAGAAACTCCGGGGGCGCGTCCCGGAAGAGCGCAGCAATCCGTATCTCGTGCTTGGCCTTGAGTTTTCCCCCCTGCACCCGGGAGACAAAGGTGTGGAGCCCCAGGGCGTGGTGGATCACGTTGATCCTGCCGTCGTACGTCACCTTACTGAGGGGGTGTGAGGAGCGGAGGAACTCGTTCTTCACCCCGACGGTATAGTCGTAGAGCTGGCGGTCGGTCCGGACGGTATGGGCCACGGGGTACCTCTTCAGGAGCACGCTCCCCAGCTGTTCCTCGGCTATCAGTTGCCGCACCCGGTTCCTCACCGGCTCCGGATATCCCGCCAGGTATGTCAGTTCGTGCATCGCCCCTCTTCCTGCTAACGGGTTGCTGAAAAACAGCCATCTCGCCGCCCGTCCTCGCAAGCCCCGTGTGCAACTGGATGCCAAATCCAGGCAAGCTCTGACCACTGAAGCTTCAACTATTGGTCCCGCAATCCGGGCTCACGAGGATCGGGTCGGCCTGCGGACCCTGAGCTGCCAGGCGCCTGCCAGGCTGGTTTCCGCAAGCGCCAAACCATGCCTTAACGGCTGCATTTTTGATTCGCCGGCAACGCGGGCACGATATGCAACCGGGACTTCGACAATGCGCAGACCAGCCCACGCCGCGCCCAGCAGCAGGTCGAAATCACCCCACGGATCGTGATGCCCAAAAAGTGGCCGAGCTCTGGATATGGTAGGCCAGTCTCGTCTAAAGAGCGCTTTCGTACCGCACAGGGTATCGGATATTTTGGCGTTGAGAACCCATGAGAAGAACAGAGCGAAGGCTTTATTACCCACATTGTTCAGCCCCGGCATCGCACCGGACTCCATCGCCATCCGGAAGCGCGTTCCGTTGGCAAAGTCACCGTTTCCCGTCGCCAGCACATCATAGAAACGTGGCAGGTCTTCCGGCGGAACAGTCATATCGGCGTCGAGAATTATCAATATGTCTCCAGTTGCCGCATCAAAGCCCTGGAAGACCGCTTCACCCTTGCCGTTTCTTCCGTTCTGTCGCAAGAGCTTGATATCACGTTCGGGGTACCGGCTCATCGTACTCACGATTCGCTCCGGTGTGCCGTCGGTTGAACCCCCGTCGACGAAAAGAAGCTCCGTGTTGCTGCCTATGCGCGGTAACCTCTGCACCAGCTGCTCGACATTATCAACCTCATTGCGACACGGGACCACAACACTACAGCTCAAAGGACCGGGATCTTCGTTCATTGACCGCCAGACATGGCATCCGAACTCGCGAGAGCGGCAAGCTCGTGGTCGACGCACCGCCGCAACATCTCATCCAGATTGACCGTGGCGCGCCAGTCGAGCCGCTCACGCGCCTTGTCTACCGCGGGGATGCGGATTTGTACGTCGTCGGAGTAGATCGGAGCATGTCTGAATCGAAGGGGCTGATCTTCCACCTGCCCTGTCATGACGTGATAGAGGCTATAGATTCGCTGAGCCAGCTCTTCCATTGTGATCGGCTCTGGATTACCCAGATTAAAGTCTTCATTCTCGGTTTCCGGCGACGAGACAAAAGATGCAATGGCCCGCGCGACATCCTCGATCCAGGTAAAACAACGTACCTGGTGACCGCTTCCCAGTATCAGCATGGGATTCTGCTTCTCATGCACGATACGCTGAATGAAGTCCGCGAAGACGTGACAGACACCGGCATCGTAACCCTCGGCACGCTCGTGGAGCCCGATGATGTTAAATGGCCTCCAGATGGTGTAGGGGAGGCCGTACTGCTCGGCGAATGCTTGTGATAGACGTTCGCCCATGAGCTTTGAGAGGCCGTAGTCGGTCAACGGGACCTGCATGTTGGGAACATCTTCTTCGCGGGCAATGTCAGCGCATCTTTCATACACCATGGACGAGGAAATGTAGACGACTCGATTAATGTCACAGTTCACAGCCTCCCGAAGGATCAAGCCATGAAGCATGGTGTCTCGCTGGAGGATGTCTGCCGGGTAACGGTGAAAACCTGCAACTCCGTAAATTTGCGCTGCAGCCTGAATGACCACATCCACATCCTCGACCGCTCGGCGGACGATGTTCGGATCGGTCAGGTCTCCTTCGACAAAGTCGATCGCGGAAGGCGGTGCTTCGCGACCGTAACGTGTGAAATTGTCTATGCCACGGACGTGGTGTCCGTTTTCAAGAAGACGGGGAATGACCGCTCGCATAAGCGAGCCGCATGCCCCCGTGACGAGGATGTTCATACTCGTCCTGTCCCTTTCCGAGTATTCGATCGGCCCATGGCCATGCGTTCCAGAGATCGAAGACAAATAAGTCGGCACGGCCGCGCTGGCAGAGAGATACCAATTGTTTCTCATCCCACTGTCGGAATTCTGAATGCGCCGTCATGAGTACCACGACGTCAGTTCCGGCCAGCACAGACGGGTCATCGTGGTCAGTGACGAGTGGATCGAACACCGCGGTTGTGGCCCCTTCTCGGTCCAGCAGATTGATCAGCGGAGCGGTGAGGTTGTCGCGAATATCGTCACTATCTGCCTTGAAAGCCAGACCAAGCACACTGATGTGCTTACCGGCGAGAGAACCAAGGGCCGCTCGAAGCTCGTGGGCGACGTGCAGGACGACGTTTTCGTTGGTCTTGATGGCCGCGTGAGCAATAAGACCGGCTGTCGTACTGAAAGCCAGTGTTGCCGTGTCCTTGCCGAGACAGGGCCCGCGACTGGGTCCTGGACCAGGTATTCCGCCACGCGGATATTCGAAATTAGCTGCATTGAGGGCCGTGTACACGTTGGCCCCGTACTCCTCGGCAATCTGAGCGAATTCGTTGGCCAGACCAAACATGGTGTAGCGGTACGTATTCAGAAACAGCTTCGCAAGCTCGGCTTCCACCGTGGATATGTGCACGCACCGTTTTTCCTGTCCAAGAGAGCGGAAAAGTGCCTCCGCTCGCCTTGCCGTTTCGGGATCGTCCGCGCCGATTATCTCCGGCAAATCGTCAATGTCCTGCAAGGCAGCGCCCTGTAACAATCTCTCCGGGCAAAACGAGGGGAAAAAGTCCACACCAGGCTGCCAGCGGCGCTCCGCGGCAATACGTGCAGTTACTACGTTCCGAGTGAAGTGGGGAGCCACTGTGCTGCGGACGATCAGCGTGACGCCGTTACGGAGGGCCGGCATGATGCGGCGCAATACGTCGAAGTACTGATCAAACCGAAATGTGTAGTCGCTGCCCAATGGCGTGCCAAGAGTCAACACGATGTATTCGGCTTCGGCAACAGATGCTGAGAAACGCGGATCATCGTACGTCAGAGGGAGAAATCGGTCATTGCCCGACGCGGAACGAAGGATATCTTCGCATCCCTCTTCTCGAAAAGGCATTCTTCCCGCACGCAACGTCTGAATCTTTGGCTCGTCGACATCCACGAGTGCCACGTGGTGCCCCGCGCTCCAGAGCTTGAGTGAAAGAGGAAGGCCGACATGCCCCACGCCGACGCACAGAAGGTGAGTCATTTTCGCCCTTTGACATTCTCGAATTTCCTATTGTACGCATGCGCGCTGCGCCGTTCGGCGGTGGGAGGTGTGAGCGCCGCGTGGCACCACATAGGTGAGGAAGGTGCGAAGACCGGGGCGCCGGCGTCGGGACGGGGTGACCGGTGGGAACGCCCTCATACCATTGTCCTTCAAGTCATCCGGTGCACCAGCACGTGCGCCGAGACGAGGTAAGACGCTCGGGTGATCACCTCTGATATTTGTGTGACTGTTCGTTACGATCGAGAGCGCAGGTTACGAGACTCGTGCCTGCTGGAATGGCCTGAACATGTCGCTCGGTGGGACCAGGTGCTGCGCCACCATACGTCCCGCCAATGTCAGCCACAGAGTACCGTGATCGACTTTGACAAGCTTACGCTGAGTCAAACGTTGTACGGCGTCGTCCAGTCCCTTTTGGACTTCGAGATCCGACGCACCGAAGGCGCCGTACAGTACGTCGATCCCCACCGGATACGAGTGAGGCAGAAGCCGCCGCATGATCTCCACATCGATGAAGTCCACGTCTTTTCCCCCTATCAGTGCCCTTAACTGTACCCCTCTCCGCTTTCGGCGCCAATGCCTCAAAAGACTGCTTTTGGCTCGAGGAGCTACCCCCTTTGGCCCTGGCAGGTAGTCGAATGGCGGGAACAAGAGGTCCACAATCTCGGGTTTGCGAGGAGGATACAACCGACTGGTTGTCGATGATTTTCGGGCGCGAACTTCTGAGGGTGCGTACTTTCCGTAGGGGGCCTACTATAGCAGTAAGCCCTAACCAGTGACCGGCTTCGAGAGAGTAGGAGGATCTCCCTGACCACCGAGCAAGGACGAGACCTACTTAGTTATGGCGTGTACTTGCGCGTCCCTGAGTTGCTTTCACTCCAGAGGCCGGTAGGGGAGCCGTCTGTCCATGATGAAATGCTCTTCATCATTCTTCAACAGGCTCAAGAGCTCTGGTTCAAACAGGTCCTCTTCGACGTACGCGCCATTGTCGAACAAATCGGCGCGGGTGACATCTTGACCGCCTGTCACTTGATTGCGCGGACAGGCCACATATTTCGGATTTTAGGGGACGAGGTCGAGATCATGGAAAGCCTCTCCCCGGTGGAGTTCCTCCAATTTAGAGGACTACTGACTCCGTCCAGCGGATTTGAGTCCGCTCAGTTTCGCGAGCTTGAGCTGGCGTCGGGTCTTCATGATGAAAGCTATTTGCGGATCGCGGAGCGCGTAATTGATCTCGCACATTTTCGCACGCGATGGCCGGTCACGCTCCGCGAGGCATTTTTACACGCGCTCAGAACGACTGGCCGTGAGCCAATAGATGCAATTGTCGAGATCTACAGTTATCCCGGGCGACATCAAGAACTTCACGCATTGGCTGAAACTCTCGGTGACTATGAAATGAGTTTTGCCCGCTGGCGCTATCGACACGCCCTCCTGGTTGAGCGCATCATCGGTAGCCGCTCTCCTGGAACAGGCGGATCTTCCGGCACCACTTATCTTGCCCGAACGCTGGCATACCGTTTCTTTCCGGAGCTGTGGGAGGCAAGAAACCGACTGACTGAGGAGTTGTTTCGCAATGAATGACGAGAGCGGCTTGCGGCCCGACTCTTGCGACGTCATGCGTTTGCCCGGAGAGAGTAGGTTCGGACGGATGCAACAGCCATGGATGTAGCGAAGACGCCTCCCGTTCAGGCTGGATCAGCGCACCGAGGGTTCGGCTACTCCAGGACGGGTCTGCGGATCGTTTCAACCGCCGCCATGCAGTTCTGGCGCGACAATGTGATGGGCATGGCAGGGATGATTGCATTTTTTGCCTTTCTGGCGCTCATTCCGCTGGCCCTGTTGTTTCTGGCATTTGTTGGGGATCTGATGGGAGGGATGGTTACTGCCCATCAGATGCAGCAGCTCTTTCATAACTTCATGCCCGGCCTTTCACGCCAGCAAT
>DASVZE010000009.1:0-4885 GCA_036391775.1 Chloroflexota bacterium
AGAGCTGTCGTAAATACCTCGAAGCTTCACTTCATCCGCATCCTGAATCTCAGCCACCGTTGACGTCTCATGCAATGCATCCGTGTATCGGGTTCCGACCTGTGTATCGACCACGATGGTCCAGCCGGAACTGATCTCCACAGTCATGGGATTGGTGGCAATGAGCGGGGCAACCGATACGATACCTTGCAGCGTCACCGCCTTTTGCGACATGTCCTCGATGCTCGACTTACCACGTACCGTCAATCGATCTCCCAGTCGAATGTCTGTGCTCGGAAGTGCAGACCCGTTGACGGTCGTGATCCGCGCTCCCTTATCGAAAGAGATCGTACGAAGATGCCCGCCGGCCAGCCGCAAATTCAAGATCAGGCGCGACTGTTGCGACTGCACGTCGAGCACGGTTCCGCTGACTGATGTGGAAGTCGCATACGCCGCACGGCTCCCTCCTCCATGATGGCCGCTGAAGCCCCAGGCGACAGATCCTGCCGAGAGGGCCGCCAGACCGGAAACGAAAACGAGGAGCACTTTCATCGTGGTCTCCTTACGGGAGAGGAGGAGAACGCCGTGAGAATTCAGACCTGGTTCCGAATCCTCACGGCGTCGAGGGAGGAGATGCGATTACGCATTCATAATCGTGATAGTTACGGCGTTACCGCTCTGTGTTCTCTGAGCGACCACCATCTCGCCAATTGCAAGATTTGCAAAATTGCCGTTCATCAGCTTGGTTACAATTACCGACTTGCTCAGCGTGTAGGTAAAGGTCTGACCGTGCTGCCCGCGAATTGTGATGGTGCCGCTATTAATGGAGACAACCTGCCCGACAACTTCTCCCGTGGGCGGACGCACCGCCTGACGCGGCGGCTTTGAATGAGTGGGCGTTCGATTCGGGACCGGAGTTTGGTCATGCTTGTCGAGCCGCGTTTTGGGTTTGGTCGTTTCGTCTACACGAATGGAACGGATCGTATTCGTTCCCTGTGCGAGATGCGCGTCGATGCGATCGTTGACGCCAACATCCACCAGGCTCCCGCTCACCGACCGAATGATATGTGTATCACTCGTCAGTCCGAGCGTGACGCTGGCGCTTGACGTTTGAATTTGTATGTTGCCGTTGCTCGTCGCATTCACGGCAGTGACCAGCCCCTTGACCTGAGCCGGAAAACCGCCCCTGTCATGTGCCAGAACTTGCTCGGCCCCGGTAAGGAGCACTAGAGCCATAGCACCCCCGATTGCGAGTGACCTGAACACTTGTCGATTCACCAGATTCCCCCTCAAGCGTACGGACGCAGATCGCTCCGTATTCCGCTCACCTTCTACGCTACGATTTTCCCCTGAGAGGCAAGCTTGAGCGTTCTGAGAACTTCCTGAGAACCCCTTCATCAGTCTCTCAGCCGACTCTCAGCACCGTAGCGTATGGTAGAGGCAGTTGCCGTAGACGCTGTATAGAGAAAGAAATGGGATGTCGATAGAGCAGCGAGACGGAATCTCCGAAACAGACCAGCTGCGGATTCTCGTGGTGGACGACGAGCCGCACATCGTGAATTTGTTGCGCATGGGTCTGACCTACGAAGGTTTCGTCGTGGCGGAGGCCCAGGACGGGCTTGAAGCGCTCGTTCAAGTCGATCGTTTCAAGCCTCATCTAGTCGTGCTCGATCTCATGCTGCCGGGAATGGATGGACTGGAAGTGGCCGAGCGGCTACGCCGGGATCCTGACCTTCTCATCATCATGCTGACCGCCAAAGACCAGGTGAGCGACCGCATTGTCGGTCTGCAGAAAGGCGCCGACGATTATGTGGTCAAGCCTTTCTCTTTTGAAGAGCTCCTGGCACGAATCCGCGCCGTCACACGGCGGCGCTTGCCGGCACAGAGCGATGTCCTGCGAGCAGGTCCCATCACCCTGGATCAGGCGCAGCGCGTCGTCACGGTCGATGGTTCCGTTGTCGAGCTGACGCTGAAGGAATACGAGCTGCTTCGGCTCTTTTTGCTCAATGTGCGGCGTGTGCTCCCTCGCCAGCTCATCCTGGATCGCGTCTGGGGATATGACTTCTACGGCAACGAGAACAATGTCGAGGTCTACATCGGCTACCTCCGGCGCAAGCTGGGCGACCGCGACCATAGAATGATCGAAACCGTGCGCGGCGTCGGCTACCGGCTGAACGTTTAGGACGTGCGCTATGCTCCGCACCTATCTGGGAACCGTTCGAGGGCAGCTGGTGCTGTGGTATCTCAGCGTTCTGGCCATACTGCTGCTGGTGGTTGGAGTGGTGCAATCCATAACCCTCACCCAGTACTTGCGCACATCCACAGCCTCGAGCCTGGAACAATCGGCCCACGCTGAGCTGCGCGTGCTGGGCCCGTGCTTTGTCCACACGGCCGCTCAGCTCAATGCGCACGCGGGAACGCTGGCGCAGTTTCTTGGCTCCCGCGATACGGCGGTAAAGATCGTCACGCCGTCGGGAGAGACCCTGGCCAACCGCAGCTTTGGGCTCCCCGGCCACTTTCATGTCATGCGCCTTCCGGCGACCACTATTGTCAACCTTATCCAATCTGCAAAACGGGCCAACGTGCCGGATCTAACGGAAATTCGTGGACCATCCTGCCAGGGCCTGGCTCAATCCCGCGCCGCTGTGAACCACGTTTACGGCGCATCCGGCGGACCGGGGTTCAACCAGCCTCCCCCCCCGGTTCAGGCGGTCCTCAATGAAGGAGACCTCGTTCTGGTCGCCATTCCACTCGGACTGTCCGGCCAGACTGTCGGATACGCGCTCCTTGGCCGGTCCTTTGCCGATGCCGCCAGTACCATCCAGCGGACCGAGCTCGTCTTCGCGGTGAGTGCACTCGCCGTCCTTTTGCTCGCCGCCATCGTTGCCCTTCCTCTAATAAACCGGGCCCTGCTACCGCTGCGGCGCATTGCGGATACGGCCGGCGCGATTGCCGGTGGTGATCTGCAACAGCGTGCCAATCTGACACATTCACCGGACGAGATTGGCCGCTTGGGTAAGGCATTCGACACCATGGTGGATCAGCTCGAGGCAGCGCTCACGACCGCCAACCAGTCGGAGGAGCGCATGCGAAGGTTTCTGGCGGACGCCTCGCACGAATTGCGTACCCCGATCACCGTGCTACGCGGCACATCCGAGATCTTGTTGCGCCATCGCCCTACGGATCAATCCGACCTGACGGGCGCCTTGAAAGACATGAACGAGGAAGCAGTACGGCTCTCGCGGCTGGTCGACGACTTACTGACACTGTCCCGCCTGGATGCCGGGCTCCCTCTGAATCCGGAACCCGTGCAAGTGCGGCCGTTCCTGGAACATTTCGCAGATCGCTATGGGAATGTGTGGCCGAGCCGGCAGATCCAGGTGGAGACAGGCGAGATCGATGGTGCAACCGCGTATGTTGACCCCGAGGCATTGCGGCGCATTGTGACCAATCTTGTCGACAATGCAGCCCAGTACAGCACCAGAGGCGGGACAATCTCGCTTGGCGGACAGTCGGATGCGCGAACTGTGACCGTCTTGGTGAGCGATGCCGGACCGGGACTCAGCCAGGAAGATGCGGCTCGCGTCTTCGAGCGCTTTTATCGTGGTGCCAAGAGTCGCTCACGCGGCAGCGGTGGAACGGGATTGGGTCTGGCTATCGTGCAAGCGCTCGCCAAGGAGAGTGGAGGGAGTGTCCGCATAGACACCGCGCCGACCCGCGGCACCACGATAGCCATCACGCTCCCGCGCAGTGAGCTATGAGCCGGGTGTAAGGCTTCTTACGCTTGGACGTGGCGCGCTTCGAACTCGGCACGCGCGCGCGTCAGCAAGTCACGATCGTTCAGTTCTCGCCGTTACCACTGTCGAGCAGTCGCTGGCGTTCTATCGCGTTAGACGTGGCTTCGAGGTAGAAGCCACGTACGACGACCCACCTTACGCCACGCTCTCGCGCGACGACACGCCTCTCGCTGGCCAAGCAAGACCATCCGGCCGAAGACTAGCCCGACGTGACGATGGTTGCTCCGTGGGATCGCTCGGAGGCGAATTCTTCTAATGGCGCCCGCCCAGCCCACCGGATCGCATGGCGAGAAGCAGCACAAGCGCAATAACTGCCACGACCCAGGCAGCCGAGAAGGCGTCCTGTAGCAGGCGATCGGCCAGATAAAAGACGATTAGCCCCGCTGCGATTCCTCCAGTAAGCGAAACGTCGATGGCGAGCGCGCTGACTGCTGCCAGCCCAATTAGAATCAACAGCCCTCGAACTGAGTCATAGCCGTATCGGTCGACAATGTGAACGGCAAGGACAGTCACGGCAGCTGCGGCAAATCCCCGCACGATACTCAGGCGATCCATAGCTCCCTCCCCGCGCGTGCTGATGACATGATGACATACCGCGATCCTTCGGGGAGCAGTTGGGAATCAGGTCTGTTCGCCCACCGGGGTGGTCCCGGTTGCGCGCTTTGACCTCGCTACTACATCTACTCACGTGCTTTCCTATGGCTTCACCAGTCCTCGATTGAGCAGATCTTGAAACATCTCGATTGACTGGCGGATTCCCTCGCGGATCGGCGTCTCCGGCACGGGACCGAGCAACCGGACCAATCCTGAGTTGTCGACTCGGTAAGCGAAGGGAAGCTCGGTGTCTCCGTGAGTGATGAGGCCTTTTGCCTCCGGGAGCACTTCCTCGATAGTGGTGACCCACTCGGAGAGAGAGACGGCTGCGCCACCGACGTTGAGCGCCGGAGCGTCTTGAACCTCGGCACGAGCAGCCCGAATAAAGAGATTTGCCACATCGGGGGCGTACTGAAACGCCGCATGGCCACCAAAGTCGATGTGATACGGCTTCCCCGCTGCCGCAGCGACCAGCGCAACCGTTGGGGTGGACGTACGCCCCTGGTCCCGCCCAG
>DASVZE010000010.1:0-4473 GCA_036391775.1 Chloroflexota bacterium
TTGCCCTCAGCCACCGTCGACAGGAAACCAGGCGGTGAAACGACAGGTTCCGACGGCCGCTGGAATACTGCCATGGTCAGGCCGCCCAGTGCCCAGATCGTGCCAAGCGCCAGCATAGCCCAGCCCACGACAGGCACCAGGGTTATCAGCATGACGAATACGACACCCAGAATCATGGCCGCCCAGAGCGGTATCGGTTGCGTCCCGTGCGTCGCAACCAGATCAACCGCCGTGAGTCCGGCGATGGTGGCCGCCAGCACGAGCGCGACGAGATAGGTGAAGAGCGCGATCACTCCCAGCCACCAGCCCCCGATAAACAGACCAACGACAAAGATCAGAGCGGCGAGAATGGGAGTACAGATGAGGACGGCGAATCCCCATCCCAGGCTGGCAAGCCAGCGCGTCTCCAGATTCTTCACCGTCCGGCGGGTGTACCTGGGAGCGAGCCACACAAGAAGCAGTCCGAGTGCCAGCAGTCCCACCAGACCGCGCAGCCACACAATATATCCGGGTATGTTGAACCACGGTATTCCGGAGCCCGACCAGCCGAAGAACGTCCCCCCCGCTTCATGGCGTACCTGCCCAAGGACCGTTACGCCCGGCGGGATCGTCGGCTTCGTCGTGCCACGGTAGATCAGGTCACCGCCGATCACCGCACCCGAACGCAAGTCGAGCGTGCCGCCGGTGGTCCTCAAGTTGCGGGAGACCGTGCCATGCACGACCGTCGAGCCCGCGGCCGTGAGAACGTCTCGACCCGCAATCGAGCCGGGGAGCAAGGTGAGCGTGCCGCCGAGCATGGTGACGTCCTTGCCGATGCGGCCGGAGATCCGGAGATCCCCGCCCAGAACGATAACGCTGTCGTGTACGACGCCGTTGATGGTGATGGTGCCGCCTGCCGCCATGACGCTGCCGCCGACGTGGCCGCTGACGTTGACGTTGCCACCCGCCGCGAGCAGGTTGCCGGTGACCGTGCCGTTCATGTTGACGTTCTGGCCCGCGGTGTAGAGGTCGTCGTTGACGACCTGCCGGGCTCTGATGGTGACGTTATTGCCGCCCACTGTCGTCGCCGCGGTAGCGCTTTCGGGCAGCAGTGCAAAGAAAAGGGCGGCGATTGGCAGGATAGCCAGTATCCACCGCCATTTCGTTGTGAATAGTTTCATGATGTTCTCCATCTTGCCTGTGAGAGAACCGCGTCTGGCAAAACCGCTCGGGTCGTCCACGCATGGGAGTCGCCCACGGGCTGGTCACCTGCAGAAGCAGATAGCTTCCAGGCTCAGACTACGCCCCTGGCCGGGAATAAAACATCGGTTGCCAATCCGATATTTGCAGCAGCGAGCACTGATATTTGCCCGGCCATTGATTGATTCTCGCGACTCCCGCGTGATACGTCGAGCCATTACGATATTTCTTAAACGACAAGTCCGATAATCTAAAGTAGAATATTTTTACAGTAGAGAAATTGTCTCGCAAAGCCCGTGGCATGCCACGGGTGAACCCGATTCGCGGTGGACCGGGTTGTTGTGTTTTTGAAGGGGTGCCTCGAGCATCGGAAGGGAGGATAGAGCGAGATCCAGGGAGACATGTTACATCCGATGAGACACGTCGTGTCTCGACTTTTTGCATTCACGCATGAGCCAGTGCATCAAGGAGACGTGAATGGAAGACGAGAAATTCGATGAGCTGACAAAGCAGTTGGCCCGGCCGGTGTCGCGTCGTCAGATCCTCAAAGTTCTGCTGGCAACGGCCGTTGGCGGGTTGGTGGCCCAGTCAGGCCGTGGGCGCGCCTTCGCGGCCGGCGGTGGCAACAGTGACTGTGCTCACTTTTGCACCGCTCTTTGCGGCTGCGAGGAGTGCGCCTGCCACGATATCTGCGTATCGAATGCGGCGCATTGCATGAATAATCCGGGTGCATGCGCGACAAGTGTATGCAACACCTGCGGCAACAACGGGGTCACTCCCTTCAACATCTGTGGGGCGGCGGGAGCGATAGCGAGTAGCTGCGCCTGTCCGACCACGGGTGGTGGAGTATGCGTGAACTCCCTGACCGACGTCAACAACTGCGGGACATGCGGCAACACGTGCGCCAGCGGAAAAACGCCCGCATGTTGTGGTGGGGCCTGTACCGACCTCACCTCCGACATCAACAACTGCGGAACATGTGGCACGACCTGTACCACAGGGACGACACCGGCGTGTTGTGGCGGCACTTGCACCGATCTCGCGGCGGACAACAACAACTGCGGGGCATGCGGTAAGGTGTGCGGTACCGGCACGACGTGCGTCAACGGAACATGCGCGTCAGTCTGCACATCGTCGTTTGTTTGCGGAGTAACTACGCCATTCTGTCAGACGAACGTCTTCTGCTCGATGTTCAATCGACCATCGTGTATTTGTGCCACGCCCGTGGAAGGCGGGGCCACGGTATGCGCCGACTCGTGTCTGGCGTGCGGGTCCAACACCTGCAATACCAGTAGCGACTGTCCGTCCGGCTGGCATTGCTTCGCGACCTGCTGCGGCAACTTGTGCTTCCCGGCCTGCGGCACCCTGGAAGGCGCGGCTGCACGGTCCTTGACAAACGGTCCGGCAATCGATCCGCTAGGAGGTTCTTAGAGAGCTATCAGGTCCGGCGTGCATAGGCGATCCCATCATCCGCTCGCGTCGGGACTGATGAGAGAGGGCGCGGGAGTTGTCCCGCGCCCCTCTCGCTTCTGTCTTGTCGCACTCCGCGTGCTCGGTGAAAGACACGAGGTCATGGTCGATCTGCGCACCGGTGAAGCTCTTTCAGAGGTAGCGCGCCGCATGTCGGGCTTCTGCACAATCCCGCTATACTCGGCGCAAAGTGCCGGTGAACCGAACTTGAACAAGCGTCGACGTCGCCGTGTCAGACTCTGTACGCCACGATCCCCTGACCGCGGAGCACATACAGTGTTCCGTTCGCGATTACGAGGTTCGGCCACCCTTCGTTGACATAAGGCGTCACTTTGAACCGGCGCAGAACGTTACCGGTGGCGGCATTGAGAATAGTGACCTGACCGGTCTGCGTCTGAATCACGTAGAGGAGATGATTGGCGGCGACCATCCAGAGGTTCTGTCCCAGGTCGGCGCCCCACAGCACTTTGCCGGTGCGGGCATTGACCGCCACCAAACCCGGGTTAAAGCGGTAGGAGGAGGCATAGAGCGTGTTGTATGCAAACACAGGCCGGCTGCCGAACGTCTTACCCAGGTCTGTCCTCCAGACCGGCTTTCCCGTCGGGGCAACGTACTCCAGCCAGGAATGGGGTGTTCCAGTCAGGATGCGGCCCGTTGTCTCGGCGTATGCGTGTGTCGCGTCACCCGTCCATGATGCGTTCAGCGGAAGAGTGGCCAGGAGCGTTCCGGACTGTGGATCGTACACGTGCGTCACCCCGACCATTTCCCCCCATGTCTGGAATAACCGGCCCGCTATCAAGACCGGAACCTGGCCGAAGTTGCCGCGGTGCGTCCAGATAACCTTTCCGCTGTACAGGTCAATGGCGTACGACGCCGTCGTGCCGCATGGATTCTGACATCCTTTGCCCGTGAAGACCGTGCGTCCGGCGATCTCGACCTGATCGGCCCCGCCCGACACTTTCCAGTACCTGGAACCCGTTTGTGGGTTGATCGCCAGCACGTCCCGCTCGGCGGCAATCACGAGACGGCCGCCGGCATACGCCACAGCCTGCGGATCGTCGTACTGCTGCGTGTTGAGACCAAGCGAGCCGGAGGTGAAGGTACGGATCGGCGCGCCCGTTGGCGCGTCCAGTACGACCACCTCCCCGTGACCATTCCTGACGTGCACGGCATAGATCCGGTTTCCGGCCACGATGGCGCGCTCCATTGCGCTAACGTTCCGGCTCCAGACCGGGTGCAGCCGGGCTACGTTACTCGGTCCGATGGCCTGTTCGCCCGGGTTGAAATTGGTGTGCTGGGCGTTGTACCCATCCATCGGCCAGGTGGAGGCGGCGAGGGCGATTGTGACCGAAAACGCCGAGAGGATGGCGCCGCCCAAAGCCATAAAACGATGCATGATGGATTCCTTTATATAAGTGCGCGCCGTCGGCGACAAATACTTGGCAGCTCTCTTAGCTACGTCTTCAACGTCTCGAGCACTTCGGACCGATAGTGACGCATGATCTCCGGATGGCGGGACAACGGCGCGCGGTGTAGCTCGTCGATGAGCTCCCGGAGGCGTGGCGTGAGGATCATGAGGTAGCGCCCGGAACCGACGACTTTATACGTGTGGGGAGTACCTGCCGGAACGAACACTGTGGTACCGGCCTCCGCGTCAACCTCTCGGTCACTGAATCGAAAACGCAGCGTCCCCTCAAGCACATGCCACGCCTCATCGTCCTCGTAGTGGACATGGAGGTAACCGGGACCGCTCCCTTTCCATTCCTCTATGACCAGGGTTCGCCCCCACGCACTCATCGGTTGGTGCCCCGATTCAGATTGGGT
>DASVZE010000011.1:0-7746 GCA_036391775.1 Chloroflexota bacterium
GCATGGGCGCGGATCCGCGCACCTCAGTAGTCGATGGATTCGGCCAGACGCACGACGTCCCCAACCTTTTCTGCTGTGATGGAAGCATCTTTCCCACGCAGGGCTCGGCCAATCCCGGGCTCACCGTCCAGGCGGTGGCGGCGCGGACGGCCGATTACATCATCAGTGAGCGCGAGAACATTCTGGCCCGCAAGCGCGGATCAGGCCGCGCATCTCGTCCGCGGCACGACCTCTCGCCACCCGGGACATACGAGCGCGGAGTTCCGGCTTTTATGCGATAAGGATCATGCGTTTGGGGCTGTGGCCATCAAGATAGCCACCGTACTGACCAAAACCAGAACGCACAGCAGTGTATTGGTGACCACATAGCGGGGATCTGTCATGGACCTGTCCTCCATGTCTCTAGAAAGTCACCGTACCGCTATGGTCGGCTTGGGTCTGTAAAACCGGTCACACTGCATGAAAGCACAGATAATAACACCGCGCTACGACGCGCTGTTGTGAACTCGGGATCAAGCTTGCTGCTCTGAATCGGTGACAGTCAGAGACTTGAGAATCTCATCCATTGCTGCATCGGCCAGGTCACGAATCTCCTGGTCGGTGCGATCCTGGATTGGGTGTGGCACGAAGACGCAGACAGGCTCGAATCCGAGTGACTGCGCCTGATATCGTGCCGCGTCGCGAAACTCGGACGAGGCCACGATCACGCCGGGGATTCCCTGCTCTTCGAGAGCGGTCATGTCATGCACACTGCACGACGTACATGACCCTCAGTCGGCGAGTGCCTCCACCACCACGTCGGCCCGAGAAGTGATGTCCCGGCCCAGACCTGGAGGGCATACCTTGGTGAAGGTCGGCTTGCGGAAGCGCACGACTTGCAATCCTCTCGCCGTGAGAAGTTCTTCTATGCGATCGAGAAAGACGTCGCCGCGGTATTTAGCGATGTCGAGCAGCCCCACGGTCAGGCCCTCTAGGGTGGAGGGGCGGGGAACACGCTCTCGCCGCGAGGAGGCTCGTTCCGAGGTGGGGTCGAGAAGAAGCCGTTCAGTCATGATTGCACCTCCTGGGTCACGGGCTGGCTGCCGGCCTCGCCGGCTACCCAGCTACCGATAATGCTGGAAAACAGACCTGCCGGTCCCCCCGCGTGAACAAACCACAGGCGATCCGGCAGGAACTTGGGGAGTGTCTCCGCCGTGGGCATGCCCTCCATGATGCCACCCGCGCCGCGCACCAGTTCTTCTCCCGGAATCACGAGCATATCCAGGATCTCCTGACGCAATCGCTTCTTGGACCACCCTCCCTCGCGAAAGACACGGCCGTGCTCGGGTGACACCACCACGATCGCCTCATAATCGCGCGCGAGCTTGGGATGGGCCACCGAGCGCAGACAGGCGGCAAAGGATCGTGCCAGGGCGTCGGGCTTGCGCGATAGCTGGTCAAAGATAGTGCGTGGACCCTCACCCGCGAAGAGCGTGACGGCCGACGTTCCCTCCAGGAGGCCGCGCTCTACCGACAGCGGCTCCCAGGGAGATCCCTCTTCATCCTCCGCGAAGCAGAAGGTGTACTTGCCCGGATTGCCCAGCGTGGCGCGATCCACCTCTCCGGGGCGGCCGCCGCCTACGTTCCGTACCACTAGCTGCAGCGCCCGGCCAATCGTTGCATTTGACCGGTTACCCTGCCCCAGTACGTTGATGCCGGAATTCATGCCGATAGCGCGCCGGATGGGCCCGTTGACGATGACGGCCGGACCGACCGAGTAGGTTGTCGCCAGAACTCCGTGCAGGTTGAAGCGATCGGTACATGCTGCTTCGAGCGCGGCGATCACGACCGGGAGATACTCCGGGCGGCAGCCCGCCATCACAGCGTTGATTGCCACTTTCTCGACGGTGCAGGGCACGAGGTCCGGCGGGACGGCGGCCACAACCTCGTCGGGGTCGCGCGACGTCCCGGCCAGCATGCGCAGCACACGCTGTGGGCTGGGAGGGACGACCGGCAGTCCATCAGTCCAGCCACGCTGGAAGCATGACTCGATCTCGTCTTCCATCGCGGCGACAGTAATTCGCCGGGCCTGCAGCCGGGATCCGCCGTACTGTATCTCGAGGTCCTCTGCGATGCCGGGCTCGACGCTGCGAGAGCCGCAACCAGGCCGGTATTCCGGCAGTCCCGGACCCAGATCGGGAATTCCGGTAAAGGTCTCCCACGCGCTACGAGACCAGCCGGAAAGGCGATCTATCTCCTTCCCTCCCTCAATCCGAAGCAGCGTGGGTACAGCCTCGATCCGAAGCCGGTAGGAGGCCTCCAGCTCGGTATCGTCGACGGGTGAAATCCCGGGCGGGAATGAAAGGTCGTCCTGGGTATAAACGGCCAGCTGAACTCCGCTTTGGGCAAGCTGTGCCAGCACAGGAGCGACCAGGCGGCAGGTGGGACAGCTCTCCTTCACCACGG
Organism: Chloroflexota bacterium; assembly: GCA_036391775.1. Lineage (GTDB taxonomy): Bacteria > Chloroflexota > UBA5177 > UBA5177 > UBA5177 > DASVZE01. Next base: position 2,446 of record DASVZE010000011.1, read on the forward strand.
CAACAATGCCGTCTTCCAGAGGAAGCCGCCAGTCGGAGCCGGTGGAGTCATCGCTCTCTGCCGAGGTGGGTGAAGGACTATGGGCCGTCACCGTTCAGCCCCAGACAGCGTGGGCCGTGCGGGCGATCGTGCTGAGCTTGGCTCGCTCGTCGTCGAGCGAGATGTCGTTTCCGCGTGTTGAGGTCGAAAAGCCGCACTGCGAAGAGAGGGCGAGCCGCTCCAGTGGAACATACCTGCTTGCCTCACGAATGCGCGTCGAGAGCTCTTCGACCGTTTCGCGGCGTGGTGTTTTGGTAGTGACCAGGCCCAGCACGACCACTTTGTCGTCGGGAACCTCACCGAGCGGCTCAAAACTCCCGGAGCGTTCGTCGTCGTACTCGAGCATGAGCCGGTCGGCTTTGATCCTGGGAAAGACCTTGCCGGCCAGCCAGTCGTACCCGCCCTCCACCAGCCAGCGGCTCATCTGGTTTCCACGACAAAGGTGAAAGCTGAACGTGACGCCGGAGTGGCCCTGCATGACATGGTTGTCGAGCTCCAGTCCGAGGTCGAGCCAGCGGTCGGCCGGCCACCCCCGACTCTGATAGAAGTCGCGGTACGTCGGATCGATGAGGAGGGGGTACTGAGGTGCGTCAATCTGGATGTAGGTGGCGCCGAGTCGCTTCAGCTCGTCCACCTCATCGCGAAGAATGCCGGCCACATCCGTGAGGAACTCTTCCAGGCTCCCATACGCCGACTGAGATTGTTCAGGATCCCAGAAGTTGGCAAACAAGCTTGGGCTGGGAAGCGTTATCTTCACGATCCTATCTGTCCGGCCGCGCGTATATGTGAACTCCTCCGCCGCGAGAAAGCGCTTCCTCTTCAGCGTGCCCACGACGGCGATTGGTGGCCGTTCGACGTTAATGTCGCCCAGCTCATCGCTATGCCATTCACCCCAGAGAAATGCATCCAGATCCCATTCGCTGAATCCTTCCACCGCGGCCGGAAGCTGACTCTGGAACGACAGCCTGCGCATCTCTCCATCTGTAACCACGTCGAGATCGCACTCTTCTTGCAGGCGAAGAGCCTCGTCAACCGCCCGGTCTTCCACCCGCTTGAACTCTGCGGGAGTCATCGCTCCTTCGCTGAAGCGCGTCTGCGCCTCGAGCAGCTCAGCCGGCCGTAATAGACTCCCGACGACATCACTGTGCGCGCGCAGCGCCCCCATCATTGCCTCACTTTCCACAACCGCCCGTGCACGAGACTATGCCGCACTCTCGATTCCAGTCAATCGGCTGCGGTCTCCTCAGCCTCACCTCGCCGCACTGTGCTCAGCATGTGTCAGCCGGTCCACCTACAGCGGCGCAGGGACGGCATGCGCCCGGCGGATCGGGTGCCAGCGTGTGAAATTCTGCATCGATCGCAGGAAATATAGCAAAAACAACATAGTGCCACATCAAATCCACTAGTCAACAGGGGAAACCTGTGGCATACTGTTGTCAATCCGGCACCTGCGACTCGCTCGCCGTCGGGCGTCAGCATCTAGTTATCGTCGTGTCCGCTGAGCTCGCACCTAGACACGCAGACCGGGGCCCCACACCGGGCTGTAGCTTTCCTTTACGTCAGGAGCTACGCCGGGTGATCGCTTCATACTTTGTGGCGCCAGTGGAGGCCCTTATGGAAGACATGAGCTACACAGCACCTGCGGCGGTTGACGCCTTTGATTCCGTGCGCCCCTGTGATCCCGACTATGCCACTCTCCCGCTCGAGGATGGCTTTTACTGGTCGGAGTGCGCTGCCCGGCTGGAGCCGGGCGAGTGGTACGTGGTTGTTTTTCGCTCCGTCAGGCGCGAAAGGGGTGAGAATCTCACCCTGGAGATGTACGACTACGGCGCCTATATAGAGGCACGGCGTCGTGCCGAGGGATTGCTGTTCTACTTTCGTGGCGCACCGAACGAGCGGCGAGAGTGCCTCTCGTTCTGTGTTTGGTCCAGCCGGGACGAGGCGAAACGGGCTTCACGCTTGCCGCTCCATACAATGGCCATGAATATGGTTAACGAGATGTACGAATCATACGCGCTGGAGCGGTACGCGCTTGTCAGACACCCGGGCCAGTCCCGGCTCGAGCTTCATCCTATCTCGGCGCCTTGATTCGGGGCGCGCAGCGCGGCGTCGCCACGGTTAACCGAACAATCCGCCTATATCGAGAGCGAGCAACGCAATGACATACATCAAGACTGATGTGGTCGTGGTCGGCGTGGGAGCAATGGGTAGCGCGACACTTTGGCGTCTCTCCGAGCGAGGGGTGCCCGCGGTTGGCATCGAGCGCTTTGAGCCCGGACACGATCGCGGGTCGTCGCATGGAGAAACCAGAATCTTCCGCACGGCCTATCTCGAGGGACCATCGTACGTACCGCTGGCACAGCGCGCCATTGCGCTGTGGCAGGAGCTGGAGCGCGTCAGTGGGACGGATCTGATGGTACCCAACGGTGGGCTCATGCTGGGCAGCCGAGACAGCGACGTGATTATCGGCACCATGGAGAGTATCCGGGTCCACCGCCTTCCACACCAGCTGCTGGAGGCTCATGAAATTCGCGCGCGCTATCCGATGCACCGCGCGAATGACGGCGACGTGGCTATACACGAGCACCAGGCGGGCTATCTACGTCCCGAGCTGGCGGTGAAGACGGCGGCACAGCAGGCGCAGGATCTTGGCGCGCGCATCGTCACGGGACGGGTCGCCGAGCATATCGAACCGCGAGGAGAGGGAGTTCGAATCGTTGCGGGCGATATCACGTGTGATGCGGGCCACGCCGTGGTCTCCGTTGGCTCCTGGCTGGCGAAGGCGCTGCCCGACCTGCACCTGCCGATCCGTGTCACGCGGCAGATGGCGACCTGGTGGCCGGTGGACAATCCGGCGCCGTTTGCCCCCGATTGCTTCCCGGTTTTTATCCGCGACATCGGCGGCTCGGTGACAGCCGATAGCTCGTTCTACGGGTTTCCGACGCAAGACGGGAAGACTATCAAAGTCGCCATTCACCGTGAAGGCGCAACAGCTGACCCTGACACCATCGATCGGACGGTTAGCCCCGACGATCTCGCTCCCGTTCAGGACTATATCCGCCGCTTCCTCAACGGGGTCGGCACAGATCCGGTTCGCAGCAGCGTGTGTATGTACACGAACACCCCGGATCACGACTTCCTCATAGGCTCGCCTGCCGGGATGCCACAGATCACGCTGCTTGGCGGATTCTCCGGACATGGATTCAAGTTTGCTTCCGTCATCGGCGATGCGGCGGCCGATCTTGCAACACGTGGATCCAGTAGCTACCCCGTAGAATGGCTTTCCCCGCGCCGTTTTGAGCGCCACGTTGCCGCCGCAGCTGTTGACGGCTAGAGTCCATGGCACATCGAAATGACTACGAATACATCGTCATCGGCCTGGGCGCTCTGGGCAGTGCGGCCGCCTACTGGCTGTCGCGGCGATCGGGCGCCCGCGTGCTCGGTCTCGAGCAGTACGAAATCGGTCACGACAAGGGCGCATCCGAAGATCATTCCCGCATCATCCGGCTGACCTACCACACGCCGCAGTATGTTGCGCTTGCGCACCACGCCTTTTCCGCCTGGCGCGATCTGGAGGAGGAGTCCAGTGAATCTCTGCTGAGGGTGACAGGTGACCTGCTTCTGGGTCCACGGCAGAGTGTTATGCCGGTCGACGACTACGTGGCGAGCCTGGCAGCGGCAGGGACTCCGTTCGACCTTCTCGATGCAGCCGAGATCATGTATCGCTGGCCACAATTCCGGCTGGAGGACGACATCCACGGCAGCTTTCAGGCGGAAGGAGGTATAGTGGCGGCTCGCAAGGGGGTTCTGGCGCATGCGCGCCTGGCCCGCGCCAATGGCGCGACACTGCGTGAGAATGTCCCGGTCATCGCCATTACACCCAGGGAGGACGGCGTGGAGGTGGTGACGTCTGAAGAGACGTATCGCGCCCGGCGCCTCGTCGTCGCCGCGGATGCCTGGACGAACACATTACTGGCTCCGCTGGGGATACGTCTCCCGCTTACTCTGATGGAAGAGCAGGTCAGCTACTTTGCCACACCGCATCTGGACGAGTTTCAACCCGACCGTTTTCCCGTGTGGATCTGGGCGGACGAGCCGAATTTCTACGGTATCCCGGTCTATGGAGAGACGGCGGGCGTCAAAGCGGCGCAAGATATGGCGGGTCGCGAGATGACACTTGAAACCCGGAGCTTCACTGCTGATCCCGCGACTCTCCAGCGTGTCGCCGCATTTCTGCAGCGAACCATTCCGCGTGCTCACGGACCGATTCTGTACAGCAAGACCTGCGTCTCCACTTTGACGCCGGACCGGGATTTTGTGGTGGATACAATCCCTGACTATCCCCAGATCATCCTTGCTCTGGGCGCCGGCCACGGGTACAAGTTCGCCGGTCTGATCGGCCACATCCTGAGTGATCTGGCGATCGACAGCTCGACAACCTACGACATCGCGCCGTTTTCCCTCAGGCGGCCCGCCTTGCAGAACCCCGATCCGCCGAAGAACTTTCTCCTTCGACGGCAGGCGCCGGCGGGTTCCATGCCTTCAATCCGCGGGGTGTGAGTGCGAGCTTTGCGCCTTTCCAGCCCGACCCCGTACGCTGGAAATCTCAGGTCTGATCGGCAGCCATCCCGACGTGCAATACGGGAGTGATGGGGCGGACGGCCTGCCCAGAGGGTAGGCGGAGTTGACCTGGCGAGAGTAAACAAACTGGAGGCGAGAATGGTAGAAGGGTCGAACCAGGCCAGGCGTGGCCTCCTCGAGCGGCTGGCAGAGGGACCTGTCATATGCGCCGAGGGCTATCTGTTTGAATGTGAACGCCGTGGCTATTTGCAGGCCGGCGCCTTTGTGCCGGAGGTCGTGCTCGACCATCCCGACGTGGTGGAGCAGCTTCACCGCGAGTTTGTCCACGCGGGGTCTGACGTGGTGGAGGCGTTCACCTACTACGGCCATCGCGAGAAACTGCGCATCGTTGGTAAAGAGCACCTGCTCGAGCCGCTCAACCGCGAAGCGCTCAAGCTCGCCAAAAAGGTGGCCGACGAGACGGGCACTCTTCTGGCGGGCGATCTCGCGAACACCAACGTCTATGTGGGAGACGAGGAGTCAGGGAGAGTGGCGCGCCGCATGTTCGAGGAGCAGGCCTCCTGGGCGGCCGACGCCGGGGTTGACTTTATCGTTGCCGAAACCTTCTCACACTTTGGCGAAGCCCACATCGCCCTTGAAGTAATCCGGAGTCTCGGTCTTCCCTCCGTGGTCACACTCGCC
>DASVZE010000012.1:0-2810 GCA_036391775.1 Chloroflexota bacterium
CGGTACGTCAGTCAGGAACGCCTGTTCCTGCTCAGGCGGCGCGAAGTTGCCATTTTCATCAAAGGTGAGCTCCCAGTAAGGAAAGCCTGCCACTTTGTCCGCCATGGTCTCTCCTCCACTCCAATCAGACAGCCTGAATAGCTCGCATCAGGTCTACAAGTCCGTACCCTTCAAAGTGCCTCTCGCGTCCCAGCGTCGTGGCGTTTTCCAAAAAGATGCGCTTCACCTCGTTCGGCTGTCCAATGAACTCGCGGCGGATCGAAAGGAACGCTGCCACGGCCCCGGAAACGTGTGGCGCGGCCATGCTTGTCCCCGTATCGTCGATGTAGACCGCGGCATTCGCAGGTATTTGCGATTGGTCGATCAGTGCCAATGATTTGCCCGCGGCGCACGAGACAATGCGCTCGCCCGGGGCGACGATATCCGGCTTGAGGCGCCCGTCCCCGGTTGGTCCCTTTGATGAGAAGTACGACACGCCATACGTATGCGGGCTATCACGATGGGTTGCCCCGACTGTCATCGCGAGTGCGGCGTTGCCTGGATCGTTGATTGTTAACGCGAGGCCGGTGCTCATTTGTCCGTCTGGGGCAGTGATGAATCCATAGCCGGTGTTGCCGGCAGCGACCACCACCACCACACCCGTCTGGACCAAGCGATTCACCTCGACGCATAGCGGACTCTGGCCGCAGGCGTACCAGCGAGCGTCGAACTCGTAGCCCAGGCTGAGATTGACTCCGTGGATGACCTGATTCTTGCCGTTCGCGTTGACTTCTTCGCGGACATACTGCAACGCCCGCATAATGTCCGTCGTCTTGCTGTTTCCGTTCTCGTCGAGCACCTTCAGGCTCACAAGTTTGGCGGAGGGCGCCATGCCACGCATGTGGTAGCCCAGCGGCAAGGCAATTAACTGAATTGATTCAGCGGAGACATCGGTTGCATCGTCGGAGAAATACGGGCTCCGCACATGCTGTGCGAGACAGATCTTCGCGAGATCCCAGCTATCGGGTAAACCGCCGCCGATGATGCCGGCGACGTGTGTGCCGTGGCCAAAGCCGTCGGTTAACGGGGATCTTCCGCCCGTGAAATCCCGATGTAGGTCCTTCACTGTCCCGCCCAGCGTCTCGTACTGTGCAAAGTGCGGGTGATGCTCATCGATCCCCGAATCGATCAGACCCCACACAATGTCCGTTCCGGCTGCACCGAATGATCGCTGTGCTGCCTCAGCATTGATGGTCGAGGCCGACTTGTAGATGAGCGGATGGACGGGAAAGTCCGGCCAAACGTGGTAGATCACCTGTGAACCGGGTTTGGACTGTTTCAAGTCCGCGGCGACGAGCTGCACTGCCTGGCGAGGACTCAGAGTGCACGCCATATACGTGTTGGCTACCAGCTCCGGCTCGGGTTGGCCCGCGCTGTCTCCAAACACCGAATGGTAGAGATCGCGGAATGCCTTCTCTGCCGCGACCAACCCTCCAGGGTAAGACAGACTGAGCTCGATCATGAGTGCGACGGCCTGGGTGTCATCTTTGATACCCAGCTGCTGACGCACGTTCCGATCGAACAGCATCTCCACCCCGGATGTGCGCTGTATTAGTGGCGAGCGTACTCCCGGATCTCCCGCCGAGGGGGATGCAGGTTGCGTATCTCCTTGTATGCCGCCTGGTTTGGCTGGTGGTGTCTCGTCTGTCATCATGCGCCCCACAGATGTCCTTGAGAACACCTGACACTAGCTCTATGCACCGTGTCGATTGTTGTCTGACTTCTCAGCGCCCCACACGGTCCGCGTATGACAGCGGGGATTGGATGTAGGTCCTGGTCGAGAATCTCTCCTGGCTCGGACGTCCAAACAGATAGATCTTTATCGTACGCTCACCTCGCCCGATTGTCCATAATTCCGTCCGATAATGAGTGGAATGTCCGCGTACAGGCATTTCGTGATTGACATTATCAAAATGATGTGGTACACCAATAGGAAGGCGCGGGCGGATTGTTCTTTGTGCGACTATCTCTACCTCTACTGAAAGTGAATAGGTCGCCCGCGAAGACTTGAGTATCAGCCTATGGTGGCCATTCCCGCGGATCCACCCACCGTGGCTACGTTGATCCCTGGCACCACAAACGGAGCGAGGGCGATTAGCCGGACGCGCATCGGGGATGGAGCGATCGCAATCGTGCATGCGTTCGAGCCGTCGATCTGCGCACTGGTTGCTTCCGGCGCGGTGAGCAACTGGTTCGGTCCTGGCGCAGGAGTCGGCATCCCGGCCTCGTCATCAGGGGCGAGCAAGGAGGCATAAACGTGGGTGTTGTAGCGAAAGCGTATGGAAATTGTGACCACGCGTATGTTGTCTGGCAGGTCGATCAACGAATCGATGGCTGCCGTGGCTTCGCACTCTACCGCCGCAGCCAGACGGACAGCCAGCCCCAGATCCTACCGACCTGGGTGGGATTCCAGGGAGACGCAGCACCTTTAGGGACGATGACGCCCAGCACGCAATGGCCCGTCCAGAAGTTCATGTGGTCTGACTACCTCGTGCAATCCAACGAGACAGTGCAGTACCAGGTCGTCCCCATGGTTGGTACCAAGGAACAAATGCAGCCCGATGCCGACCTGGTCAGTGCCTGGACGGACCCGATTACTATTTCCGCGAGCGCAGGTGACGGCACGTCCGCCTACTTCAACCGCGGCATTGTGGCGTCGCAGTGGCTCTCCCGTGCCCTTGGTGCGCCCACTCCGGCGGACGAACAGACGTCGCTCAAGACCATCATGAGTGACGTCAACGACAAGACCCGCCAGTTCATGGCCGGCGAGC
>DASVZE010000013.1:0-5764 GCA_036391775.1 Chloroflexota bacterium
CGCGAACAGGACGGCAAACAGCACGCCGGAAGCAAGGTATCCCAGGCGGAGGGTGGACGCCGTCATGTCGCCTGCGGCGGTTCCTAGCGCGAACGTCACCATGATCGCAGCCCAGTAAAACAACTCGCGACGCGGCGTGTAAATGCTATGGATCGAGAGTGTCTTCTCGACCGCGTACCAAGCCACGAAGACTAGGGTGAGAGCAACCGCGAAAAACACTGTAGATACCAGATACGGAATGCCCAACACGATGTGGATGACGTCAGCCACCATCGTGCCGAAGATGGCGACCATAACGACGGCTAACCAGTAGATCCACGCAACATATCGGTTTGTGACGAGTTGCAGCAGCAGCGCGACAACCAGGCTAAAGCCGCCGAGGGCTACCGCGAGATATGGGTTGACATGGTAGACCAGATAGTCTGAGGTGGTTTCACCCATTCCCGTCGTGAGCAATTTGATAATCCAGAAGTAGATGGTCACTTCGGGAACCTTGCGCGCGATATACAAGCTATGATTCCAGTCGCGCAAAGGTCGAGCGCCAGTGACGCGGGGGGTATCGACATCCGTGCCGAATCGCTGGTGCGGAATGGGTTCTCGCATATCCTCGTCGTCTCCTGCTCCTTTAGAACGGGCACATATCACACCACACAATGCTGCCATGGGTAGGTTCAGGCATCGGCGCATAGTAGGTCCAAGTTCGTCGTCGGTGAACCGCGTAGTTTACTTTAGAGGAACGGCCCGACGCAGCAAAATTGTCTAGTACTTTATGCTGAGTTTTTCAAGATCTTTACCATGCGAACATAGGGAGTACCATAGAGCACAGTCTGCTCAGTGACGACATAGTGGCGATGTGTGTATAGCGTCATGGCCGGGATGTTCCCGGTAGCGACATGCAGCGCAATTTTAAGATAGTGATGCTCGTGTGCCTGCTGTTCCGCGATGTCCAGCAGATGCGCGCCAATCCCCCTACGAGTCCACGGTTCGAGCACGGCGAGCGCGTCGATATACCACTCATCGTCTGCCGCTTCCCGTTCGAGCCAGCGTCCCACGGCGGCATTGATCCGTGCCTCATCTTGGCCGCCGAAACTGAGCACCAATCCCACCATCGTCGAATTGTGGGCAGCAACCTGGATGTTTTGATAGCTAAAACGATTGCCATCCTGACAGATGTAATGCTGTAAACGGTCGATCCACCCGCGTTCGTCTGCTTCTGGCAGCGGATAAGGGACAAGTGTATGGGTGTACGCTGAGTATAGGAGGACTGACGCAACCTCAGCGTCGTCTGGCTCGGCTTGTCGAATCTGCAGCGAATCGTCCATCATCCCTCGTATCGTGACTCATATTTTGCTAGGCAAGGGCTGGTTGCATCTGGCTCAGTGCGCGTAGCCGCTGCACATCGCGCAACGGTGGGAGGCCAAAAAGGCTCTTGTACTCCCGATTGAAGTGAGATGCGTCGCGGTATCCCACGCGATAGGCAGCACTAGCCGCGTCCAGGTCTTCGCCGAGCATCAGACGGCGCGCCTCCAGCAGCCGCAGCCGCTTCTGAAACTGCAATGGGCTCAGCTCCGTGACTGCCCTGAAGTGGTGATGTAAGCTCGAGACACTCATCCCTAGCTCACGCGCAAGCTGCTCTACGCGAAGTGGCTGGTCGAAGTCCTGGCGGAGTCGTTCGATTGCTCTGGCGATGTCAGGAGTGTAGCCACCAGAGAACGCCAGGTGGCGCAGCCGGACACCCTGCTCTCCGGCGAGGAGCCGATAGATGATTTCCCGCGTGATCAGCGGCAGGAGAACCCGCGCGTCGCTAGGGGAGTCGAGGAGCCGGACGAGTCGGACGATGGCGTCCAGGAGATCCGCGTCTGCCGGGTTGACGGAAATGGCCCGCATATTGCTAGGAGCGTGTGAAATGGTGCGAGAGGAGAGACCATCCTGGCCCGCATCAACCATGACGGAGCCGACAAGGGCAGGATCGAGCGCGAGGCGAAAACTGAGGTAGGGCCGCTCCGGCGACGCTTCAAGGACCTGGCTGATGCGGGGCAATTCGACCGTAGCAAGCAGGTAGCGTGAGGGGTCATAGCGGTAGCGGCTCTCGCCCAGTAGCACCTCCTTGCTTCCCTGAGCAATCACGCACAGGGACGGTTCGAGAACACCGTGAAGTGGCTCCAGCGGCACGGACGAGCGGGACAGGTATAGCCCTGGGAGCGGCTGCACAGTTCCATCATCGCGGACGGCCCGTGCGATTCGATCAACCAGTTCCTCGCGAATGCCTTGCTCGCGGCGTGCCTCGCGCTCAGTTGCGAATGCTTTCTGGGGTTCTGCCAGGTGGACGGATGATACATCCAGTGTTTTCACAGCCATAGAGACCTCTTCGCCGTATGCTTTGTCGCTCGTCTTGAAGATTTGCAGGATCGTCCAATCATTTTCGATAATCATTCTACTCTCCTACGTCCCAGAACGTCTATAGTTAGCGCCGGACAGAGAAAATGCCTCGCGACGCTGGACGACGGAGATTGGACTTTTCCTCAAGGGAAGATCCAGCAGCCGAATAGATGGTCGCCAAGTTTTTAGGAATACGTTGTAGCCTTTTTCGCGTTGTCGATGCCATTTGCTTGCACTGGCCGACAGCGCTCCAGGAACCGGGGGTAAGCCACGATGCGCGCAACTGTGATGTACGGTGCCGGTGACGTCCGTATCGAAACCGTTCCAGACGCCCACTTGATCGAACCAACAGACGCCCTTATCGCTGTGACCAGGGCTGCCATCTGCGGTAGCGACCTGTGGCCCTACAAGAGTATGGTGCCTAGCGGGAACGGACGCCGCATGGGACACGAAGCCATCGGCACTGTACTCGCCGTTGGCGCCGAAGTCCGCACCGTGAAGATCGGCGATCTTGTCATTATGCCGTTCGCCTACTCTGACGGCACCTGCGCCTTCTGCCACGAAGGGCTGCAGACGTCGTGTCTCCATGGCGGATTTTTCGGGACGGGGTATGGTGGAGACGATAGTACAGACGGCGCGCAGGCTGAAGCGGTGCGCGTCCCACAGGCGGACGGCACGCTCTTTGCCTTGCCGGTTGGCGCCAGTGAAGCTGGAGCGCTGCTGCCGTCACTGCTAACGCTCTCCGACGTGATGGCAACGGGCCACCACGCGGCGATACGTGCAGGCGTTGGCCCGGGGAAAAACGTTGCCGTTGTCGGAGATGGCGCGGTTGGCTTGTGCGGCGTGATTGCCGCGAAGCGTCTTGGCGCCGAGCAGATCATCGTGCTTGGCAGTCACATCAACCGCATCGCGCTGGCGAAAGACTTCGGCGCGACCGATATCGTCAGCGAACGTGGCGACGAAGCGGTTGATCGTGTGCGCGCTCTCACCGGAGGCTTTGGTGTCCATTCAGTTCTCGAGTGCGTTGGTCACGAGCAGTCGCTGCTCACCGCCCTCAGCATCGCGCGTGCGGGTGGCGCTGTTGGCCGTGTCGGTGTTCCTCAGCAGGCGTCACTTCCGGAGGCACAGCAGACGTTCTACCGCAACGTGACTATCGCTGGCGGGCCCGCTCCGGCGCGCGCATATATCGAAGAGCTCTTACCGGACGTCCTCGAAGGCAGGATAGAACCCGGTCGCGTCTTCGACCGGACTGTGCATCTCGATATGGTACCTGACGGCTACCGGGCAATGAACGACCGAGAAGCGATCAAAGTCCTGGTCGAGTTCTGACGTGTCGGTTGAGCCTCTTTTGAGCGAAGTGGCACGAGAGATGAAACTCAGAGATGAAACACAAAGTACATTTGACAAACCCCAAAGAGGAGAATTACCGATGACCGCGTGGACAAATGCCGAGCTCGAGAGCATCGGGGCAACAGAAGAAATTGAGATTGCGCCGCTTCGCAGCGACGGCACGCTGCGTAACCCGGTGACGATCTGGGTCGTTCGCCACGGTAACGACCTGTATGTGCGATCCGTCAACGGGCGAACCGCTGCCTGGTTTCGCTCTACCCAGGTACGCCACGAGGGTCGTATTTGGTTCGGCGGCACCGAGAAGGACGTAACTTTTGTGGATGCCGACCAGGCCATAGACGACGAGATCGACGCTGAGTACCGCGCTAAGTATCGCCGTTACGCCGCGAACATCATTAACTCGGTCATCAGTGTACAGGCGCGAGCCGCGACGATCAAACTCGTGCCACATTCCTGAAAGGAAGTACAATGCAGAAGCGCAAACTTGGCAACAGTAACCTGGAAGTCTCGGCCCTCGGGCTTGGCTGCATGGGCATGAGTTACGGCTACGGCCCCGCAGCGGACCGACAGGAGATGATTTCGCTTATCCGGACGGCCGTCGAGCGCGGCGTTACCTTCTTCGATACCGCCGAAGCCTACGGCCCGTTCGCGAACGAGGAACTTGTAGGCGAAGCCCTCGCTCCGTTTCGCGGGCACGTGGTGATCGCCACCAAATTCGGGTTCGCATTTGGCCCCAATGGGGAGCAGGTGGGCATGGACAGTCGGCCAGAGCACATCAGACAGGTCGCCGAGAGCTCACTGAGGCGACTCAAGGTCGATGCGATTGATCTGTTCTATCAGCACCGTGTCGATCCTGGTGTGCCGATCGAAGACGTGGCGGGAGCGGTGAAAGAGCTGATCCAGGCAGGCAAAGTCAAGCACTTCGGGCTGTCTGAAGCGGGGGCGCAGACGATCCGCCGTGCTCACTCGGTCCAGCCAGTCACGGCCGTCCAGAGCGAGTATTCTCTCTGGTGGAGACGCCCAGAAGAAGAACTTCTGCCGACACTTGAAGAACTCGGGATTGGCTTCGTTCCATTTAGTCCTCTTGGGAAGGGTTATCTCACCGGAAAGATCGACGAGAACACGAGGTTCGATACCTCTGACTTCCGCAACATCGTTCCTCGTTTTACGCCGGAGAACAGGAAGGCGGACCAGGCCCTGGTCGACCTGCTTGGCACGATCGCGGAGCGGAAACGGGCGACACCCGCGCAGATAGCACTCGGTTGGTTGCTCGCCCAGAAGCTGTGGATTGTCCCAATCCCAGGTACCACGAAGCTGGAACGCCTGGAGGAGAACATCGGAGCGGTCGCCGTCGAACTCACGTCTGACGATCTGCATGAGATCGAGAGCGCCGCTTCGATGATCACCGTGCACGGAGCCCGTTACCCCGACGAACTGGAGCGCCGGACCGGTCGCTGAGCGCCAGTTTCCGTAGGTCACGGGCCAGGGTTTAGCGTCCGTGCGGGTGTCGAGCCAACCATCTGACCGTCGGCGCGAGCCTCGCGTAGAATGCTTACAGCGCGACTTCGGCGGAGTGCTCCTCACGACTATACTGGTAGCGCACCGTATTCCCATAGCAGAGAAGGATACACCATGCAGATCACCAAGAATGCCATCGAAACAATGGCTGGCCCAGGCACATGGTTTACTGGCACGGTCTACATCGACACAGTAGCGACGCCGTCAGCGGGCTCGCGCCTGTCAGCAAGCAGTGTGCACTTCACACCAGATGCCCGAACGGCGTGGCACACGCACCCCAATGGCCAGACCATCTGGGTCACCGAGGGCGTCGGCCTGTGTCAGCGTCGCGGCGGGCCAATCGAGGTCATCCGACCCGGTGACCGGGTGTTCTTCGAGCCGGGTGAGGATCACTGGCACGGCGCTGCCCCGAACCGCTTCATGACGCACATTGCGATGCTCGAAGTCGACGACGCGGGCAATAGCGCAACCTGGGGCGAGCACGTTACCGACGAAGAGTACCGCCAGATCAGCCAGT
>DASVZE010000014.1:0-3405 GCA_036391775.1 Chloroflexota bacterium
ACGTGGCTCAGCTCGCCGGCCGCATGGTACGGAGCGGCCATACGGTGGAGGTCTTGACCGAATCGCGCAGTGCAGATCTGCCGGTGCTCGAACGCCTGGATGGGGTGCTGGTTCGCCGCTTTACAGTTCCCCTCACCAATCATCCCTACGCGGTTGCTCCCGGTCTCTGGTGGTATCTCCTGACGCATCGCGCGGAATACGACGTGGTCCACGCTCACAATTACCACGCTTTGCCGGCCCTCAGCACGGTGCCGGCGAGGATACAGCCGCTGGTCTTTACCCCGCACTACCATGGTGTCGCCACCACACGCGCCGGGCGTCTGCTGCATGTGCCGTACCGGTGGATTGCCGCACAGATCTTTCGCCGGTCCGCCGCGGTCATCTGTGTATCGCAATGGGAGGCGCAGCTTGTCGGCAGGCACTTTCCGGCGGTGCGAGATCGCATAACCATCATCCCCAACGGGGTGGATGTGGAACGGATTCAAGCCGCCGCGCCTGTCTCTGCCGGCAAACCGCTGATCCTCACCGTGGGCCGGCTCAAGGGGTACAAGAATGTGGGGCGGATTCTGGAGGCAATGACGCATCTCGAACCGGGACTTCGGCTTGTCATAGCAGGGGATGGCCCGGACCGTTCCGCGCTCGAACAGCATGCGCGCCGGCTTAATCTTGAAAGCCGGATACGGTTTCTGGGGCATGTGCCCCAGTCCGAACTCGACCGCTGGTATCGCGCGGCGCGAGTATTTGTCACCGTATCGAGTGAGGAGGCTTTCGGCGTTACCGTGCTGGAAGCGCTGGCCGCGGGCGCCCGAGTTGTGGCTTCGGATATCCCGGCTCATCGGGAGGTTGCGGATCTGGTGGGCGGCGTCGGTATGCAGCTCGTAGCGGCTTCCGCTCCGGCTACTGAATTGGCTCGAGAGATAGAACGGGCATTGCGGGCCGGGCCAATCGAACCGGATACACTTCACCTGCCGCGCTGGAGCGATGTGGCAGCGCAAACCGAGGCGGTTTACCGAAGCCTCGTCACGAAGCAGCGGCAACCCGTCTGAGACCGTTCAGCCACTCCGTGAGCTGATCGGCCGGAAGCGGGTGGCTCACGAAGTATCCCTGAGCCAGGTCGCAGCCCAGACTGCGCAACATATCCAGAGTCCGCTTGTTTTCGACACCCTCCGCCACCACCTGCAGCCCGAGATTATGACCCAGCTCGATGATTGAGCGGACAATCGACGCGTCGTCGCGATTCAGCGCCATGTCCATGACAAAGGTTCGGTCGATCTTGATCTCGTTCACAGGCAAGCCCTTCAAATAAGCAAGGGATGAGTAGCCGGTGCCGAAGTCGTCGATAGAGATGCTGACACCGGTGCTGTGCAACTGCTTGAGAGTGCGCATAGCGCGATCGGGATGGACCATGATGGCACTCTCGGTAATCTCTAGCTCCAGTGCCGATGGGTCCACTCGCCAGGTATCCAGTAGCTCGCTTACCGTCTTTACCAGCTGGGGATCGTGCAGGGTTCGAGCGGAAAGGTTGACTGCCACCCGAATATCAAACCCGAGCATCTGCAATGCGCGGTACTGCTGCATCGCGGCATTGAGTGCCCAGGCGGTAAGCGGCCGGATCAGCCCCGTTTCCTCTGCCAGGGAGATAAACCCATCCGGAGACATAATGCCGCGCTCCGGATGCTGCCAGCGCATCAGCCCTTCCACATCCTGCGTCACGCCGGTCGCCAGGTTCACTTTGGGCTGGAAGTACAGCAGCAGCTCCTCGGATTCAATGGCACGGCGCAGCTCTCTGGTCAGGACCAGACGACCCGGGACGTGTTCATCCTGGTCCGGAGAATACAGAGCATAACCGCTTTCCGAGCGTTTTGCCGCGTACATCGCCACGTCGGCCCGGCGCATGAGCGTGGCCGCATCATCGCCATGGTCGGGATAGAGGCTAATGCCGATGCTTCCACTCACCTCGAAGCTCTGGCCATCGAGAATAAACGGCTGAACCAGCACCTCCAGCGCGCGTTCTGCCGTCTGGACGGCGCCGGCTTCATCCGTGGCTGGAAGGAGCAAAGCAAACTCATCGCCGCCTAAACGGGCTACCGTATCCGATTCGCGCAGCGCGCTCCTCAGACGGGCGGCAACGTGTTGCAGCAGAAGATCCCCACTGTGATGGCCAAGCGTATCGTTGACCTCTTTGAACCGATCAAGATCCATGAAGAGAAGCGCCAGTACCAGACTGTGGCGCCTGGCCACCAGCACGGCCTGCTCCAGGCGATCGCGCAACAGCGTGCGATTGGGTAAATCCGTCAACGAATCGTGCAGGGCCTGATAGGTGAGAGCCGCTTCGGCATGGCGCTGCTCCGTCACATCCCTCAGAAAACCTGTAAAGGTGCGCCTTCCGTTCTGCAGGAACTCGACAAACGACATCTCCAGCAGGATTTCCTGGCCGTTTTTGTGCAGCCCCGGTACTTCAATGAGCTCCCACTTCAGGCGGCGCTGTCCGGAGCTGACATAGCGCCGCAGACCCTGCCGGTGCGGCTCGCGCTGGTTTTCCGGCATCAGCATGGTGAGCGGCTGCCCCATCATCTCCGCGCGCGTATAGCCGAACACAGCCTCGGCGGCTCCATTGACCGAGAGCATGAGCCCCTCGTCGTCGATAGTGATGACCGCGTCCTTGGCCGATTCCGCGATGGAGCGAAACCGTTCTTCCCGCTCGCGCAGTAGCTGTTCTGCCCGCTTGCGCTCCAGGAGCCGGCCCAGCTCATCTCCCAACGTGGTCAGAGCAGATACCATACTCGCGTCCAGTGGTGCCGGTTCGCGGCGGAGAAGCTCCAGGACGGCATAGACCTCGTCCCCTCTGCGTACCGGGAGCCAGATGCTTTCCTCCAGCCGCTCACTGCCCGTTGAGGTCTTTCGCAGAAACTCCGAATCGTCTTGCAGCCGGGACGTCCACGCGGGCTCGCCGGTGAACCACACCTGGCCGACTCGACCGACATCAGGAGGGAGCGTGAGCTGGACGCTGGTCGATTTGAGCTGTGCCACATTCAGGGCGGGTACGTGCCAGAGATGCGTGCATTGCAGCATTCCACCCCGGCTGTCAGCCTCCCAGAACAGAACGACATCCCAGTTCAGTACCTCTCCCAGTGTCTCCAGAACACGCGGCATTGCTTCATCAACCGTGGAGGTGCCGGACAGCAGAACACTGGTGTCGTAGAGCGCCGCCACAACGCCCTGGCTGGTGCGGGCCCGTATCTCCTGTAGGTGCCGATCCTGCTCCGCCTGCTTCTTTTCCGTCAAATCCTCGATCTGTAACATAACGAGCTCGGATTCGATCCCGGGCTGCCGGATCGGCGATAGGGTAGACCGGAGATAGTTCTCCTGCCCGTTCGCGTCTCTCCGCTGCAGCTCAATCGCGTA
>DASVZE010000015.1:0-4177 GCA_036391775.1 Chloroflexota bacterium
GACAACTGTACGACTGTTCCACGGCAGCGCGGTAGACATGAGACGAACACGTGTTATGGAGCTACGCGATGAGGTCCACGACCTGGAGAGCGAATTTGCCGACCTGAACCGAGCCATTGTGGGGCCCGCCGGCACTCGCGCAGACTCGCTGGACCAACGTCGTACGATCGCAACCCTGCACGAGCGTCTGTGTCGGCTCGCGGAGGAGTGCGGAAGGTATAACGGACTCGGGGAAGGGAGCGCTCTTGCAATCTCACGTGAGATGAAGGAGATGCGCCAGCAAATCGATTGGCTGGATCAGAACACCCGATCGACCGCAGCGCACGAGGTGAATCACAACCTCGCGCTCGCAGCCTCTAGAGGATGGACCGCGTGCGAGCTTCTGGGACGGATCGCCGATGACGCGGACTGAGCGGCCATCGGTGAGAGCTGGCGATGTTTGAGATCAGAGGCCGTTCCAGGCGGTGTACAGCTTGGGCGGAACGATCGGTTTGCCGATTTCCAGGGTGATGGACTCGTGTGATGTGAGAGGAACGTTCCGATATCCCTTGGTCCACAGCTTGTCGTTCACATACACCGTCAGCTGTCCCTGAGCTGCTGCCGTCTCGATGCGTTTCAAATAGGTGTCGCCTGTGGGATTCGCATCGGCCTTGGTGGCATTCCAGATGTCGAGAAAGTTACCCAACGTGTACGTCTTCTGCGTTGGGCTCTCGACGTGGATGATGTCGGGATAGGCAGCATGAACGTGGATCCAGAAGAGGCAGGTGGCGGCCAGCTCACTGCCCGGGATGCCGATAGACGAGGGCACCTGAAGCAGCTTTCCGTGATCGTAGATGGTGAGATGCTGATGGATGTGGTAGGCCAGCATTTCGCCACCCTGACACTTGATGCCGTCCACTGCCGGCGCCAGGGAGATGTTATTTGGCGTTGGGGTGGCATTTGATGACTGGTTATTTCGTGCGGCGGAGAAGAGAATGACCGCGGCTGCGACCACCACCAAAGCGCCCGCGATGAGCCATCCCCGGTTACTCGATCCACCGGAGCGACCGGCCGTTCGCCCCTTTGCCGGCGGGCGCCCCGCTGTCTGTTCGCGCCGTTCTGCCTGCGCTTTTCCTGACTGCTCTGCTCGGCGCGCTTGCTGACGCCGGCGTTGTCTGTTCGATCTGCCCATAAATGCTCGCGTGCTCCGGAAGGGTGAATGACGTTGCCTCCCAGCATATGGGTAGCACCGGTCTAGCTCCAACGGCGGCTCAGAAAACTGTGCAAAAATGCGATATGCATCTGCTGGGAGAAATCGTTCGGCTTCAGGTCCAGATCGTATCGCTCAAACCGGGAGAACGCGGTCATCGCTGGTACGATCCGGCGGGCCTGCGAGTGTTGCCGGCGCTCGATCTTGAACCGGATGGAGTGCAGGGAACAGGCGACCATCACTCAATGGTGGACGTCCACAATGCTCGACATCCTCAATCAAAATTCCGCAGCGAAAATGCTGTATCAATTGGCTTCACAGCGCATTACAGCCAGATGCGGAGCAGATTCGGAGACAACCTGCCCGACGGTATAGCGGGCGAGAACATCCTGGTGTCCTGTGACCGTCCGGTATCCGAAGCGGAACTCCGGAACGGCCTTGTCATCGAGACGCAGCGCGGCATGGAGGTGCGCCTCAAGGCGATCGAGGTGGCAGAGCCGTGTGTCGAGTTCACCCGCTTTGCTCTTTGCTACCCGCAGGACGCGCCGGCCGACGGCCAGGTTACCGAAGCTCTCCAGTTTCTGCGCTACGGCATGCGTGGCTTCTATGCCAGCTATGCCGGATCGCTTGCGACGATCCGTCTGGGCGATCCCGTCTTTCTTCCTTAGAAGCCGGCCTCAGCCGGCCGGTTCCGGCTCCTTGAAACGAGATGTTCCGGCGGCTGCTGCGGTTACCAGCAGAATTGCGATCACGGCCCGGACGTTGAGCACCTCGCGCAGAATGAGATAGCCGATGACGGCTGCCACCGCCGGCTCGGTGCTCATGAGCACACCAAAGACGCGAGTGGGGAGTTTCCGTAACGCCTCGAGCTCAAGCGAGTACGGAATGACGGAGGAGAGCAAGCCGACCGCCGTTCCCATGGCGAGCACCCGAAAGTCCAGCAGATGTGAGCCTCCCGCAAGGAAGCCGGCAGGAAGCAGGAGAATAGCACCGACGCCCAGTGCAATTGCCAGGCCGCTGCCGCCCGGAAACACCCGGCCAACCCGCGCACTGAGCAAAATATAAGCTGCCCAGAAGGCGCCGGCCAGCAGCGCGAACGCTGCCCCCAGGACGTCGAGATGCAAGCCGCCCCAGGGTGTAAGAAGCACAACTCCGGCGGCTGCCAGCCCGGTCCAGAGCAGATCAAGCGCGCGGCGCGAACCAGCCACCGCCACTCCCAGAGGCCCGACAAACTCCAGCGTGACCGCGATGCCGAGCGGAATGCGGTCGAGGGCAAAGTAGAAGGATGTATTCATGGCAGCCAGGGCTATTCCGAACAGTGCCACGCTGACGTATGCATTTCGGGTATAGCCGTGGAGCCGCGGACGCCAGACAAGGAGAAGCACAAGCGCGCCGATGCCCACCCGCAGGAACGATGTCCCCGCCGGCCCAAGAGTCTCAAAGAGGTGTTTGGCAATCGAGGCGCCCAGCTGGACCGATGCCACCGCGAGAAGAACAAGCGCCGTGGGAGGCACGGGGCCGGTTGTAGTGCCGTTCCGGGCCGTGCCCCGAGCGAAGAGGGAACGGCTCTTCAGCACGCGTGTGCTTCCGGTTCATCAAGAGCTGGAGAATCTAGGTGGGTCATGATTCTCCATTGTGCCTGTCCCCTCACCCCTCAGCCCCTTCTCCCACTTTGGGAGCCGGGGGTGAGGGGACTAATGCTCCAGAGTGGCCGCCTGGATCAAATCCAGCGCCCGGCTGCCGACGTTTTGGCCCGGTATGTACGTCCTCACCATGCAGGCAGGAGGCAGCGTCATGGACGTGATCGCCGTCTCCATCTGGCGCGCGGCGTCCTTCCAGGCGGAATCGAGCAAGTCGCACGGATCGGCAATCGCCACTTGCTCTTCGCTGATTCCCAGGTGCTCGGACCAGAGGCGAATGCGGAGGTGACGGGCGACGTCCGGATCGATCCCGTGCACGTTCATCTCGGCGTCTGTGGCAATCCCCCGGCCGTTGAGATTGGCCGAGCCCACGGAAAACCACTCATCGTCCACGATGCTGACTTTGGCGTGGACGTATATCGGTAGATAGCGAAAGCCGGAATTGCCGATAGCGGGCCCGCCAGCGTAGAGCGAGTATGCGGAAAAGATGCCACGGCCGCCGTCGGCGTCGGCCAGAGCCCGCACATGCTCGTCGTTGTCGTACTTACCGGAGTACGCTTTGGCAGGCAAGACAATGACGACGCGGAAGCGGTCCGATCTGGGCCGGTTAATGGCATCTCTCAGCTCGTCTACAATCTCCGGCGCCCAGAGATACTGATTCTCAAGATAGATGTAGCGCTCGGCCCGGCGGATGGCGGCGATCAGTACATGGTAGATGCCGTACTCTCCGTCAGGAGCGAACGGATAGAAGCCTGTCGGGATGGTCCGAACGATCTGTGCCGGTGTCGTCCAGCTCCTGTCGGCCGTGGTGCGTTTGAGCGGCTCCAGCTCGTTCCAGCCGACAGTTGCATTCCACCGTTGACAAAAGTTGCTCTGCACGTCGTCGACTGCTTCACCCCGGATCCGTACTTGAACGTCGTGCCAGTTGGGCCCAAATCGCAGGCGATGCTCGCTCGTATCCCAGCGATCACCCTGAAACGTACTGATATCCATCCCTCCAACGTACGCTACATCTCCATCGACTGTAACGGCCTTTTGATGCTGGTCATGACTGAACGGAGCGGCGTGATCGATCGCGCACTGGACACGCGGCGCAATGCGCTTGAGCGTTTCCACCGCCTGCTTGACTGACTCCTGGGTTGGCTCAAAGACAATCGGTGCCCCACACCACAGAAGGACATAGACGTCGACCCGTTCCGACACATCGCGCAATACCTCGGCAAAGACGCTGGCTGCTTCTTTTTCCCTGTTCCCGCGCTGGAGCGGCATGAGGGGTGTAAGGCACCAGCCGCAGATCGTCACACGCTCGCGAGCAGACAGCAAGGTAGCGTGTAGATCGCGAAAGTAC
>DASVZE010000016.1:0-3260 GCA_036391775.1 Chloroflexota bacterium
AAACGATCACCACTAGGCCGAACCTGTCCCATATCCTCACAGCCTTCGCCTTGGTTTGCATTTTCCCTCCCCAAAAGCCCATTGTTACGCTCTCGCCGGAATCTCCTCCACTTTCACCAGCATACGTCGAAATCTGATGTATTTCAACTGCTCTAACCGAACTTCAGACCAAAGTTCAGACATCCCTGATGTTTAGGCTTCGGCCTTGCACGCCAGACTGGAGCTTGGACGGATGAGAGAAAGTAGTCCGAGCCTCGGTTTGGGGTGGTTGACCTGCCCCTTGTTTCACCGTACAATACTAAGGATGGCTTGGATTCCCGATCAATTTGCGGGGTTTTTCCGCCCGGATCACGATCCTCCGTGTCGGATGGCGAATACTCGACATTCGGCTTTCGTTTAACAGAATCGGAGGATAATTCCATGCCTACTCCCATCGTCTCCAGACGAGCTCCCGCATACGCCGACGTTCCCAATGAAAAGTGGAATGACTGGCGCTGGCAGTTGAGCCACCGGCTCAATACCGCTGACGAGATTGAAAAGGTGATCCCGCTCACCGAGTCTGAGCGCAAGGCTCTCAACACCAGCGGCCTGTTCCGCGTCGACGTTACCCCCTATTTCATCTCCCTGATCGATCCGGACGATCCGGACGATCCGGTGCGCAAGCAGATCATCCCCACCGATGCCGAAATGACCACCTTCACCGGCATGATGGAGGACTCGCTTGCGGAAGACCGCCACTCTCCCGTTCCGGGGCTGGTCCATCGCTACCCCGACCGGGTGCTGATGCTGGTCACCACCCAGTGCGCCTCCTATTGCCGCTACTGCACGCGCTCCCGCATCGTTGGCGACCCCGCGCAGACGTTTTCCCGCAAAGAGTTTGAGATGCAGCTTGAGTACCTGCGGCGCACCCCCCAGGTGCGCGACGTCCTGCTCTCCGGCGGCGATCCGTTGGTATTGGCGCCCAAGATCCTCGAGGAGATCCTTACCCGGCTCCGCGAGATCCCGCACATCGAGATCGTCCGCATCGGCTCGCGCGTCCCGGTCTTCATGCCCATGCGCATCACGCAGGAACTGTGCGACATGCTCGCCAGGTTCCACCCGCTGTGGCTTAACATTCACGTCAACCACCCCAACGAGATCACGCAGGAGCTGGCCGATGCCTGTGATCGCATGACACGCGCCGGTATCCCGCTCGGCAACCAGTCTGTGCTGTTGGCTGGCATCAACGACTGCGTCCATATCCAGCGCGAGCTGGTCCAGAAGCTGACCCGCATCCGCGTCCGCCCATATTACCTCTATCAGTGTGATCTGGTGGAAGGTGCCGGGCACTTCCGCACGCCGGTTGCCAAGGGCATCGAGATCCTCGAAGGCTTGCGGGGTCATACCTCCGGCTACGCGGTCCCGCAGTTCATCGTCGACGCGCCCGGCGGCGGCGGCAAGATCCCGGTCATGCCGAACTATCTGCTCAGCATGTCCGATCACAAGATCATCGTGCGCAATTACGAAGGCTATGTCTCGACCTACGAGGAGCCGGAGGACTACAAGCCGCACGATCCGAAGACCTGCAAGTATTGCCAGAACAAGCGTTTGGAGCCCGGGCAGACCGGCATCACGGGCCTGCTCGACGGAGAAGACATGTTCATCAAGCCCCAGGGCTTCGACGAGCTGCACGATCGTCACGGCGTCCAGCATCGTCTCAAGGACGAAAAGAAATGGCAGCCCCTGGGTATCGGCGCCGGCGAGACCGGTCATCATGACGAGATTTGAACAGGGCTCACTTAGCGGTATTCGAAACGGGAAGGAGAACGGAAAGGTACCACTGGGGCCGGGCCTCTGACCCTGTCTCAGTGGCGAGACTAGCAATGCGTTCGAAGGAGAATGTCATGGTCAAAGAGTTGAGAAAGGCCATTCTTGTCGCGCTGACGATGGCGGCCCTGCTTGCCGCTTGCGCGCCCGCGCCGGTGCCGACAACCAATCCCGAGCAGGTTCAGGCACAGGTGGCAACCTCGGTCGCCGCAACGGTGCAGTCGCAAAATGATACGGCGGCTGCCGTGGCACAGACCCTCACCGCGCAGGTACCTCTACCTTCCGCCACACCCTCGGTAACCCCGATTCCGCTCGACCTGCCCACAGCGGATCCGTCGCTGGCGACCGTTACTCCGTTCGTCGTGGTGCCTCCGTCCAATAGCAGTAGTGGCGGAGGTTCTGACCCTTCTCCAGCGCAGTATGCCTGTAGTTGGAGGGAGGTCAAGCCGCGCAATAACGTCTTCAACGGCGGCGTCACCTTCGACGTCCAGTGGGTGATTACCAACACCGGTACCAAGAACTGGGGCAAGCCGGATCTCAACTACGTCAGCGGTACCAAGCTCAGCACCTTCCTCGGCATGGAATTGCCTGCCACCGATCCCGGGGACAGCGTTACCGTGAGCTTCGAGGCTACCTCGCCTACGCACAAAGGGCTCTACGGCATGCAGTTCAGGGTCCAGGGCGGCTTGTGCTGGCCTGCCTTGAACATCCAGGTCGGTTCGGTGAGGGATCCGTAGCTTTTGATGGATCGCGTTGACAAGGGAGGATCTCCTACGAACCGTCCGCCCCGCAAGTCCCTGAATTGGCTCCTGGCGCTCGCGCTCTTGGTCATAAGCTGCGATGTATCCACGCTGATGCCGGTCGCCGCGCCCACGTCATTGCCTGCGGGCGCGGTGAACACGATCATCGCGGGCACTGCGCAAGCTGCCGCCTCGCAGACTGCCGCGGCCATGCCGCCCACGCTCACGCCGACCTTGACGCCCCCGCCCACGCTCACACCCTCGGTGACGCCCTCGCCGACGGCCACCTTCCTTTTTATCCTCTCCTCTCCCACGAGGACGGCTACGCTCGCTGCCTCGGCCAGCAACCTCGCCTGCCAGTTCAGAGATCAGACGCCATCCGACGGTTCGACCATGGCCAGGAACCAGAGCTTCGTCGCGACCTGGACGGTGAAAAATATCGGCCAGGGTACCTGGGCCTCCAGCAGCATCGATTTCGCGTACCTTACCGGGGATAAGCTTGCGACCGTAAAGCTTGTGGATTTGCCAAAGGACGTGGCCCCCGATAGCTCGGTCACCTTGAAGGTTCCGATGATAGCTCCGACCGCTGCCGGTTCCTACAAGACGGCCTGGACCCTTCAGCAGGGCAAGAATAACCAGTTCTGCCGGCTTACCTTGAGCATCACCGTCAAGTGAACTGCGATCGCAAAACACTATGTCCTGAGCAAGCTCGCC
>DASVZE010000017.1:0-4776 GCA_036391775.1 Chloroflexota bacterium
AGTTTCCGCTCCGGCCGTTCGTGCCTCGGTGAAGCGAGCAGTTCCAGGTGCTTACGGTGCCGGAGTCTGCGTTCATGGGGCACTTGGCGGCATCGTCAGTCAGCACCATTCTCTGGGGGGACTTGGGCGAACCTGTTGCCCCCACCCCGGCAATACGGCAGCCGGTTAAAGCCAATGCGCCACAAAAAAAGAGAAGCCCAATACCGCCCGCTGAGCGAAGGGCTCTACCGCGTTCGCGACGGTTCGCACCCTGCAGAACCGCACAAAAGCGCAAGAAGAAATCCATAACATGACTCCTGGTGAAAATTGCGATGGCTGAAGACATCATGCCTAAAGGATCTTTCTGCGGCATGGGACGAACGGCGGATGCGCGTCTGCTCTTTACGACGGACCAGGGGGCGTTCGCGCAACAGCAACCAGCCGGCGCGTTCCACGTGCGCAGGATCACAAATGTTATGCCGCGTAGGCACGTGGGTACATAGGTCTCGCACAATAGAACAGTAGGTAGAGATGGAGGCCACAGTGGCGGCACTTGTGTTTACGGTCCAGGAGGGCATGCTGGTTGTCGATTCGGCCGGAAAGGAAATTGGGCGCGTCGCGCACCTTGTCCGCGAAGTCCCAGGAAGCGCCATCGAGGAACAGGCCGCGGAAAACGTCGGTGTGGGAGAGGTTCCCGGTCTTGGATCCACAGACTATAGCCCACCTATGACGACCGCGACCTGGACAGGCAGTGAGAGTGGTTACATCGTCGTCTCTCGCGGGGGCATCATGGGAATCGGGGCACACCACCTCTATGTGCCATTCAGTGAGGTGACAAGCGTGCAAGCCGGTGATCGTCTGGTGGTGCGCTGCAACTACGATCGGTGTTTGGAGATGTACGGATCAAAACCTGACGGTTTGTAGGGACCTTAGCGGCTGTGTTGTAGACGCACGAAATCGTCTGCCGAGCGCGTGCCCTCGTGGTAGATGTGGCAGAGAGCGATGGCGACAGCATCAGCCACGTCGGGCGGTTTTGGTATTTCCGGCAGTCCAAACGTGCGTTGTACCACCTGCTGTATCTGTTCCTTGCTGGCGCGCCCATTGCCCGTTAAAGCACTCTTTACCTGGGTCGCGGCATAGTGGTGCAGTGGCATACTGTTCAGACCGGCGGCCAGGCAAATAACACCTCTCGCATGCCCCATCAAGATGGCGGTTCGAGGATGCTCGTAATGAGAGTAGAGCTGCTCCAGCGCCATAACATCCGGTTGATGGTCCGCGATGACGCTGTTCAGCTCCTCGTGCAGGCGCCGTAGCCTGGCCGGCAGAGCAAGTGTCGCTTTTCCGCTATCGATGATGCCCGCTTCCAGCAGACGGATTCGCCCAGAATTCTGCTCCAGGACTCCATACCCGGTTATGACCAGACCGGGGTCGACGCCAAGAACTTTCACTCCGCAATGCTTCGGGTAAGCGTGAGAATAGCGTAAAACGTCTGGTATGCCTGCAAGCCGTCCGACGCGGTGAAAACGACAGTGCGAGGTCCAGTACGTTCCACGCCTCGAATCCACTCCGCCATGGACGCCATATCGGCGATGTAGAAGGTCAATTCCAATGTGACGCTTCGCCGCATCTGCTCGGACTGCGCGATGGCGGACAGACTCGCCTCAGCCTCATTCCTGATAACTCGGCGAGCGTCGGCCGGGCTCAGACTCTCTGCCGAATACCGTCCAAAGGACCGCTTGACCTCGGCCACGTGGACACTGGATACAACCTCGCGGGCTTCGCGCACAGTCGCTTGATCGCCGGTTACCAGCCGGATCGGCACGCCGAAGTACTCGCAAACCAGAGCATTGATGCCGATTTCTCCAACCACACGTCCGTCGACCTTTGCCTCCCATATGGCGCGCGGATTATAGGTGTGCGAGAGGATAGCTTCCGGCTCTCCGAGGCTGCCATGGTAGCCCACGAAGAATACGGCATCAAAACTCGCGTCCAGGCCCTGAAGCATGTACAGAGGCTTGGCATGACCGAGAACCAACCGGGCTCGAGGATCAACTGCCTCGGGAAGAAGGTTGGTCATGCGAGAGTGGGCATCGTTCACCACGATACGTCCGGCGCCTGCTGCCGCTGCCCCTTCAATCGCGGCGTTGACCTCGCCAATCATCAAGGAGCGGCCCACTGCATAGTCATCCGCACCCGGTGTGATCTGGCTCCAGCTGGCTATGCCCGCGACGCCCTCGACGTCAGCGCTGATGAACACATCCATGCGACTACCTTAGCAGCATCGCTGGATCGTAACCATTGCCCATTGACGGTCCGGTTCTGGCTGAACGTCTCCAGGCGGGACCCCTCACGCGGTTCGAATAAGCACGCAGGGTAGGATCAAGAGAATGATCGGAGAGGAGCCGACACTGGACAGTCCAACCATACTCCTGGTGGGTGATAGCCACAGCAATGAAACGCTGTATTACAAGACGCATTTTCTGGCGGGTGATCCCTTTTTCTACATACAGACGGCCGGCCAAGAGCAGATAGTCGTCAGTGCCATGGAGGGTGGTCGCGCCCGGAAGGAGTCCCGCGTGTCAGTCGTACGGACTTTCGAAGACTTCGGTTATCAAGATTTGATGCGGCAGTTGAACGACCGGCGCCTGGCATTCAGCGCGTTACTAATGCGGGTGATTGGTGATCTGAACGGCAATACCGTCCGCGTGGACCAGACATTTCCGGCGCTCTATGCCGATCTGTTGCGCTCCGAAGGGGCAATCGTAGAGGTCGATCCGAACTTATTCATTGACGATCGCCGTCGCAAGACCTTGGATGAGATTCAGGCGATCGAGGTAGCACAGAGGGCGACTGAGGCGGCGATGGCACGTGCAGTTGACCTTATCGCCTCAAGTCGCGAGCGCAATCAGATGCTTTTCAGCGGAGACCAGCTTCTCACGTCGGAACTGCTTCGCTCTGAGATGGAAATTGTCCTCTTGCGCCATGGAATGGAGACACCCCACGCCATCATCGCCGGCAGTGGACCCGGCGTGGCGGATCCTCATTGGCTCGGGGAAGGCCCAATTCGGCCTCACGAATCGATTGTCATCGACATCAGTCCACGCGGACGTCGCTCCCGCTATTTTGCCGATATGACACGAACCGTTGTGAAAGGAGATCCAGGAGACACCTTGCCGGCCATGTATGAGGCTACATCGCTGGCACTGGATGCAGCGCTGGCCGAGATTCGAGCCGGCGCAGACGGACGAGACGCGCATGAGGCCGTCAAAAGGATCTATGCCAAGACAGGCTTCTCCGGGGAAGGAGAGGGTCCGCGCTTCATACACGGCACCGGCCACGGCGTTGGCTTGGCGATCCACGAAGCGCCAATTATCGGCACCACGTCAACCGTACTGTGTGAAAACGATGTTGTAACGGTAGAGCCGGGCCTGTACGACCCTGCGCTCGGCGGTGTCCGCATCGAGGACCTGATCGTTGTAACGGCCGCCGGATACCGCAACCTCACCAATTTTCCGCGCGAGCTACAGGTATAGGCCGCATTTAGCGGAGCCAGGTGGGCCGCACGTCGCCTTCGCGTTCGGTTTAGACATCGCTCTCTTCGAACTCCCCGGCCGCGCTCCTGTTGGATCCCGACGTGATTTTGTAACCGGCTTCCTCGACACGGGCTTGCAGCCGGGTTTCGTTGACAATCGTGGGATCGTACTGGATCACGACGGTGTGGCTGTTCGTGTCGACTTCCACGTCACGCACGCCCTCCACGTCGGCAACCTCTGATTCCAGACGATCCCGGTCGCTGTCTTTCTTGATGTCGTTGCTCTGTATTCGAAACACGCCGATCGGTCCGATATTCATGTTCTCCTCATTTCCGCCGCGGCCAGACAGCAGGCGCAGCTACGCTTCGCGGTGCAAATGGCGTGCCATGCCCAAAAAAGTTGACGGCCTTCGTGCGTATGAGGTAGAGAGGAACATAGCAGGACTCATCCCGCGAATTGTGTAGCCGTGAAAGTGAGGAGAACGCCGATGGCCAAGGTAACCCTCGACCATATTTGGAAGCGATACGGCGATGTGGTAGCAGTCCACGACGTGACACTCGAGGCGCGCGACCAGGAGTTCCTGGTCCTGGTTGGACCGTCCGGTTGCGGCAAGTCGACGACACTTCGCATGATTGCCGGGCTGGACGACATCAGCGAGGGAACGATCAACATTGGCGAGCGGGTGGTCAACAATCTCTCGCCCAAGGATCGGGACATCGCGATGGTGTTCCAGAGCTATGCGCTGTACCCACATATGAACGTGTACGACAACATGGCCTTTGGCCTCAAGCTGCGGAAGACTCCCAAGCCGGAGATACAGCAGCGGGTGAGGGAAGCTGCGGAGATCCTTGGTATTACAAATTTCCTTGACCGCAAGCCGAAACAGCTCTCGGGCGGTCAGCGACAGCGCGTGGCCCTTGGCCGCGCGATCGTGCGCAATCCTGCAGTCTTCCTCATGGATGAGCCGCTCTCCAACCTTGATGCAAAGCTGCGTGTTCAGACACGTGCGGAGTTACAGAAGCTACACCAACGGCTGAAGACGACGGTTGTTTACGTGACGCACGATCAGACCGAAGCCATGACCATGGGTCACCGGATCGCGGTGATGAAGGACGGCTTTCTGCAGCAGATAGACGCACCGCAGATGCTGTATGACTACCCGGTGAACACCTTTGTCGCCGGCTTCATCGGAAGCCCGGCAATGAATCTCATACCCGGTGAGCTGCAGTCCACTGACGGAGTACTAGCGTTCCAGGCTCCGGGC
>DASVZE010000018.1:0-6454 GCA_036391775.1 Chloroflexota bacterium
CCAGGTCGGAGCGCGAGTTTTCGATCGAGATCACATCGGCGTCCAGAGCAGCGATGGCTTCGATGATGTCGTCGAACTCGCTGTAGCACATATGCGTGTGGATCTGCGTCGCCGGACCCGCCACGCCGGTGGCGAGCCGGAAACAGAAAACTGCCCACGCCAGATACTCGTTCCAATCACGCCGGTGCAGCGGCAATCCCTCGCGCAGCGCAGGCTCGTCGACCTGGATGATACCGATACCCGCCTCCTCCAGATCCAGCACCTCATCGCGGATCGCCAGGGCAATCTGCTTACAGGTGTCGCTGCGCGGCTGGTCGTCGCGCACAAAGGACCAGTTCAGGATAGTGACGGGCCCCGTTAGCATGCCCTTCACCGGCTTGTCCGTGAGCGACAGGGCGAATCGCGACCAGCGCACCGTCATGGGCTCGGGGCGCGACACGTCGCCGTAGATGATCGGCGGGCGGATGTAACGGCTGCCGTACGACTGCACCCAGCCGTGCCGCGTAAAAGCAAAGCCCTCCATGCGCTCGCCGAAGTACTCCACCATGTCGCTGCGCTCGAACTCGCCGTGCACCAGCACGTCGATGCCCAGCTCCTCCTGCAACGCGATGGCCTTACGAATCTCTTCCTCTATAAAGCGATCGTGCTCTTCCTGGCTGATGTCGCCGCGCTGCAGACGGTTGCGGTTACGCCGCACCTCAGGCGTCTGCGGAAAGGAACCGATGGTCGTGGTGGGGAAGGGCGGCAGATGGAGCGCCCGCTGCTGGGTCTCACGGCGTTCCGCATAGACAAAGCCCCGGTTCGCCTCCTGCTCTCCGGCTGCGGCAACCCGATCCTTCACCTCCGGCCGGTGTACCCGATCGGAGGAGCGGCGGCGGTCAAGCGCCTCAACGTTCGCCTGAAGCGCATCGCGTACCGCGTCCCGGCCCTCGTTCACGGTGCGAGTGAGGACAGCCACTTCCCGCAGCTTCTGCTCGGCAAACGCCAGCCACTCCGCGAGTCGCGGATCCAGTCCGTCCTCCAGCCCCACGTCGTGTGGCACGTGCATCAGCGAGCAGGAGGGCCCAATCAATAACCGATCGGATGGCACCAGTGGGAGCAAAGCGTCGAGATTGCTCAAGATCGACTCAAAGTCTGCGATCCAGACATTGCGCCCGCTCACCACGCCGGCGGCGAGCGCCTTGTCGGCGGGAAACCCGTGCTGCTGGAGCAGCGCCATGTTTCCACGGTGGCCACGTACCAGATCGAGGCCGATTCCCTGTACCGGCAGACCGGCCAGCGTCTGATAGCAATCCGCCACATCCGAGAAGTAGGTCTGGACCAGGAGGTTAGAGTCGCCGCGTACGCCGGCAAGCTCTGTATAAGCATGAGCAAGAGCGTCGCGATCTCCTTGCGAGCGGTCCTGTACGAAGCAGGGCTCGTCCAGCTGAATCCAGCGGGCTCCTATTGCGGCAAGCTCCTCGATCACCTGGCGGTAGACGGGGAGCAGGTGGTCCAGTAGATCGAGCGGCCGGAATCCTTCCACCCGGCTCTTGGCCAGCAGCAGAAAGCTGACCGGGCCCAGAAGAACCGGCTTGGTGAGCAGACCGAGCGATCGCGCTTGATCGAACTCCTCGAACGGCTTTCGCGACGCCAGACGAAAGGTTTGATCGGGCGTCAGCTCCGGCACGAGATAGTGATAGTTAGTATCGAACCACTTGGTCATCTCCAGCGCCGTGACGTCCAGTCCCTGGCGCTGCGCGCCCCGAGCCATGGCAAAATAGGTGTCCAGGTCCACCGTCTCGCCGTCCCAGCGGTAGCGCTCCGGCACGGCGCCGGTCAGGGTGATGGTATCCAGCACGTGATCGTAGAGGGAGAAATCGTTGGAGGGAATCAGATCGATTCCGGCGCGGCGCTGTGTCTCCCAACCGGCTTGCCGGATGGCCGCGGCTGTGTCGGCAAGCTCACCTGTGCTCACCTTGCCGGCCCAGAAGCCCTCCGTTGCCCGCTTCAGCTCACGTTGCTTGCCGATGCGTGGGTATCCCAGACTGTTTGCCTGCGCCATACGACCCTCCCGCCAGAGACAACACAGCCCCTGTGACCTGCACAGGGGCTCCATACGTTCGGTCTCCGCGCATCGCATTCTACCACCGCCGTGTGAGGAGCAGAGCGCTATCGCTCGTCCGGCCTCTGCAGCTGTATCATCGAGACCGAGGCGAGAACCACGAGCATGCCCGCCAGCTGGCGACCGCTCAATCGACTTCCCAGCGCCAGCCAGGCCCACCCGGCGGTCACCAGAGGAGTCAGATTCAGCAGGACGGTGAGCTCGATCGCGGTCAGGACGCGGAGGACATGGTTGTAGAGCAGGTAGGCGCCAAGCGTATTGAGGAGCGCCAGCACGACCACGATGCTCCAGCCTTGCGGCGAGAACCGTGGCAACCCTTCGACTATCAGGGCGATAGGAAGCAGGATAGCAGCCCCAATTGCTAGCGGCACGGCAGTCAGTGAGACCGTATCGATCGCCCCTGCTCGCGCAATATCCCGTCCCATGATGGTGAACGCAGCGTTTCCCAGCAGCCCAATGGCCACGATTACGATACCTGCAGGCTCACCAGACGTCACACCTTGCGAGAAGAAAAGTACGCTCCCGCCAATGCAGATCACCACGGCGAGCGCCTGGAGGAACGAGGGTACCTCGCGCAGCCACAGAACGCTCATGAAGAGAACCAGAAGCGGGACCAGACTGAGAAGCAGGGCTGCCGTGGTAGCCGGGATCAACTTCAATCCCAGGAAGAGGCTTCCATTCGCGATGACGTAGAAGCTGATGCCCATGGCAGTGAACCGAATCCACACGCCACGGGACCACTGAGTGGCGTCTCTCTGGCGCGCTGCAAACGGAAGCAGGATCAGTGCGGCAAGGGCATAGCGGGAAGCGGCGAGCGTCAGCGGGCCAAGATGCGCCAGGGCAAGTTTTGCCAGTACAACCGTCGATCCGAGGATAAGGGGAAGGACGGCGGCCTCGAGCAACGTCCGGGAGCGGGCACCCGCGGATAGCGACGGCATGGCTGGCACAATTATGGCGGCAAGTCTGCTCGGAGTTACTCCCGAAGCGTACCCGGGATACGGGAACGGCGGGAGCGCCACGACGGGTGGCACTCGACAAACTCGTAGAGACGTGCCGGCCGGCCGATTGGTCCCTGCTGGACCTCCTTATGGCGAAGGATGATCTGGGTATGAGGCTCGAAGAGGCTCGCCGCCATCTTTCTGGCTGGAACCCTGACTCTCAGTGGACGCTTTCATCGAAGCTGCTGCTAGAAGTTTTCATCGAAGTCGCTGTTGACGTCGCCAAAGGTGTAGTCCCAGGACATGTCCACGATGGACGTGCCCGCATCAGTAGAGGTGCTGCGCCGCGTCGCAATGGCGGCGGTGTATGTGGTCGGAACCTCGGACACGATGAAGCCGGCGGTACCGGAGTGGCGACCGCACGATATTGTCCCCGGTGTGCCGCTGGGATCGAGAGCCTTGCTGCCGATCACGATGGTCTTGCCTGAGGTGATGACGAAGGTGGCGGAAAAGTCGGTGACCGTGCCGGAGTTGGACGTGCCATAGGGGGTATTGATGGTGTAGCTGAGCGTGCCGCTCTCCGTGAACGTCCCTGGGTAGGGGCCGGTGGCGGTCCCGCTGACGGAAAAAGAGACCGTGTAGCTTCCCGGACTGGAGCAGGGAAAATCGAAGGCGTAGCTGCCGGGAGCGCTGTTGGACAACTCCTCACCCGAGAGGCTTGCCGCTTGCGCATGCAGAGTGGTGGGGGCACCCAGGCCCAGCAGAGTCATGAAGGGCAGCGCAGCAACGACGAGACAACGACCGAACCTACGTGACATGGTGAACTCCTCCGAGTGAATAGGGGCTTCAACCGTGACAAGTTTTTCGTATACTTTGGGCGATACTATGCGGAGGCTCTTCCATATGACTTCCAGGTCGATTCCACAAAGAGAGATCCGCAGCCCGAAGGTGTTCCTGTTTCAACGAGGCGTGCCGGCCGGTTGGTCCCTGCTGGATCTCCTCACTTTGAGCGGACAACGAACGATGCGTTCTTCTTCTTCACCTGACCATTGACGGTTACTCTGGCCGTGAAGCGATAACTGCCCACCTGCTGCGGGGTAAACTTCCATGACCAGCGGAGCGTCCGTCCATCCGCCCGGCTCACGCTCTGCCGCGTGGCCTTGTAGCCGGCTGCCTCGCTTCCTCTTGTCACGTTCCACTCCGCCATGATGCTCGCCTTGTCTGGAAGACTACTGAACACGACGTGCATGGCGAGCCACACGCTGTTACCTACCTGCACTCCTTTCGCCGGTTTTCCGGCGCTGGTCTCGACCCGCGCCGAGGCAATCTGGAACGTCACAGCGGGTACTGGGGTGGGAGTGACGGTCGGGGTGGGGGATGGAGTAGGAGCAGCCGAGGCAGTCATAACGGCCTGAACGGCGCTATACGCGTCGAGCTTTCCGGCCCCGAAGGCGGGTGTCCAGGCGGCCGTCCCCGTGAACTGGTCGTGCCGGGCGGTCGAGCGCAAGGTGGAATCAACCATGGATGGATCCAACCCGGGATTGACTTGGAGCATGAGCGCAATCGTACCTGTCACATGAGGGGCAGACATGCTGGTTCCCGTCCCAAAGATATCGGCTCCGCCGGGTGCGACGAGGATCTGCGGAGTACAGGAGCCGGTCGAGTCCCCGCTACAGACCGAAGCATCTTGACTACGTGAGGAAATGATGAGAACGCCAGGCGCGGCAACGTCCGGCTTTTGGCGGCCGTCCGCGGTGGGTCCGACCGAACTGTGGAACGCAATGTCGCCCAGTCGCTGAACGCCGCCGGCGCAGGGCGTGTAGTCGCAGATGGTGTGCTGCTGGTTCCTGTCGTCGGTCCAGTCAACCCGGGTCGCGTAGTTGCCCACCGCGATGCTCCTGCGGGCGTCGGCCGGAGACGCAATGGTGTCCGACTCGTCGGGGTTGGAAAACGTCTGGAGGCCGTCGCTCGCTTCCGACAACCACGCATCGTACCGACCCCCGTCCACGATCTTTGTGCCGGTGAGCGATAGGCGCCACAGCCCCGTGACCTCACGGTCGCGCTCGACGTCGACGTAAACACTGTGGTACGTCGCGTCGCCCGCGGTGCCGTCCACTGTCACCCTGGTGTCCCCATCCTGGCTCAGCTGCTGGTCGATATGCTGGCCCACGCCGACCGGCCCGAACGTCTCGCCGGTACTGACGTCAGTCAGCGTGGCCTGCACCGAATCGTCCGCAGGGTAGAAGAGGGAACTCTGCAGCCACGGGATCTGGCCGTGGGTTTGCACCTCGATCGTCGCGGTCCCTCCCTGGGCAATCGTTCCTGAGGTGTGGATGCCCTGATTTCCTTCGTTGCCCGCCGAGGCCACGAAGATGCGGCCCGGCCCGGAGAGCAGATCGATTGCCTGGGAGGTCGGATCGCTGCCATCGTGTGGCTCCAGCTGGCTGCCAAAGCTGTTATTGATGACAATCGGCTCTCCCAGCTGCTTCGCCTTGTCGATCAGGTACTTCCAGGCTGCAATGACCTTGTCGGTGTCGAGATTGCACTTGACGACAATGATATCGGCCTCAGGCGCGACCCCAATCTCTCGGGCCGGGTTACTTGAAAGCCCGTTGCCGGCGGCGATACCCGCCACATGGGTGCCATGACCGTCGGCATCGGTCTCCGGGCACTGACCGTTGTTGATCGAGGCGCTGTCGCACTCGTAGCCGAAGTCATAGCCGGACGGCGGCTTGTCGCTGGCTGTCTGGTCCCAGAGGTATTTGATGCGGGTCGAGCCATCCGGGCGCTTAAAGTCCGGGTTGTGGTAGTCAATGCCGGTGTCCACGATTCCGACCAGGACATGCGCGCCGCGGACCGGTAGGCCATGCTGATCGTGCAGATCCCAGGCGAGGGGCGCTCGAATTTCCGGAACACTCCTGTCGAGCGCCGCGTGAAACCGCTCCGAGGCATAGAGCTGAGTCACCCCCTCTTGTCGGGCGAGCACGGAAATGCGCACGGCAGGGATGCGCGCGGTCAGGAGGTGACCCGCGATGTCTGCCTCCACCGTTCCGCCCAGCGCACGAACCGCCTGCGCCATGTCCCGGGTTGACTCGACCTCCACTGAGACCATGCGGGCTGCCTGACCACGCCGCTCGAGCAAGCGTACCTCCCTCTTGAGCGGCGCGCTGATGCCGCCTACGTGGTGGAGTGTACGAGCCTTTCCTTCGACTTGCCCCGCCTGAGCGGATGCCGGCGCCCAAAGAACGGCCAGAACTACAAGGAGCGCTAACGAGCGTGAGGCCTTCATAGATGCTCTAGCTCACAACTTTGATCGAGGCCGTCTTCACCTCCGATCGCTCGTTGAGGGTGACCTTAGCGGTAAAGACGTGCTTGCCGGTCTTGCTCAGCTTGAGCGTCGTGAATTGACGGA
>DASVZE010000019.1:0-4124 GCA_036391775.1 Chloroflexota bacterium
GTCGCGCGGGAGGCGCATCAATGCGAAACGTTTTAGTCCCTCTTGACGGAACGGATTTGGCCGCGGCGATCTTGCCCGATGCGCGCCGCCTGGCGGGGCAAAACGGCGAGCTTGTCCTGGTTCGCCACGTCGCAGACGGACAGGCAGACGGTTTCGACCCACAGAGGACCCGCCAGATGGAAGTCGACGCGGCACAGCTCTATCTGAGTACGGTGGCACAAGCGCTGCGCGCGGAGGGAATGCAGGTTCGCACGCAGCCACTTGTCTCGCGAGACGCTGCCGTTGCCATAGACGAAGCCGCACAGCTCTTCGGAGCCGACGTGATCGCCGTGGCCACCCATGGACGAAGCGCGGCGGAACGATGGCACTCAGGGAGCATCGCCTGGCGCGCGCTCCTGCGCAGCACTGTCCCGGTCTTGATTCGCCACGTGGATCCGGACAAACCGTTTGCCTACCCGTCAGAGACCGGCCGTCGCCGTATCATGGTCCCGCTCGACGGCTCTCCGCTAGCAGAGAGCGCTTTGCCCCTGGCCCGAGAGCTGGCCGGCGAGTGGGACGCATTGATCTGGCTCGTCCGTGTTGTCGGAAGGTCCTCGGACGATACCACGTCATCTCTGAGCGATGCAGAGGCCTATCTCGACGGAAAAGCTGAGGCAATGCCCGGCGACGTCCATACCGCGGTGATGGAAGGTTCAACCGTCGAGTCGCTTGTCCGAACACTGCAAGAGCACGACATCACCGATGTGGTGATGTCGAGTCACGGCCGGACCGCCGTGTCTCGCGCCATTGTGGGAAGCGTTCTGGACGATCTGATCCACTCTCTTCGATGCCCACTCGTCGTTGTTCCCATGTTGGCGGCCGTGCCCAGTGGAAGCGAGGGACCAGGAGCCGGCTTCGGTTTCAAGGAACACCCTGGAGCATACGGCGAGTAGACACGCCAGGGGCCGGCAACTGGCAAGAGGCGCTTGTATGGCGTCGTACAATGCACCCATGCCAGGGATCACACAGATGCGCGCGCAAAGGCTGCATGCGCAGGCATCGATCGACGACGCTCCTCTGCAGATGGAAGGGGTCGACGTGCCGTCGTCCGGCCCGTCGGAGATCGTAATCGAGGTCGAGGCTTGCGGCCTGTGTCGAACCGATCTGCACGTGATCGAGGGTGATCTGCCTCCCGTCAAGATGCCGATCATTCCCGGCCATCAGGTTGTCGGCCGCGTTGTAAACGGTGGTGACGCGGTGCGCCGCTTTTCCCGGGGAGATCGAGCCGGTATCGCCTGGCTGCGCTACACCGACGGCACATGCCCGTACTGCACCCGTGGAGCGGAGAATCTCTGCCCCAATGCCCGCTTCACCGGCTATATGGCCGATGGAGGGTACGCGGAGTATGCCCTGGTTGACGAGGCGTTCGCCTATCACATTCCCCAGACCGTCGAGGCGGTCCAGGCTGCGCCCTTGCTCTGTGCCGGCATTATCGGATACCGAGCCCTGAAACGGAGCGAGATCAAACCGGGGCATCGGCTCGGCATGTACGGCTTTGGCGCCTCCGCGCATGTAAGCATTCAGGTGGCGCGCCATTGGGGATGCGAAGTCTATGTGGCCACCCGCGGCGAGCGCCACCGAGCGCTTGCACGGGAGATGGGTGCGGTCTGGGTGGGCAATTCAGCCGACTCACCCCCTGTCAAGCTGGATTCAGCCATTATCTTCGCGCCGGCAGGTGAGCTGGTGCCGGTTGCCCTCGAGGCGCTTGATCGAGGTGGAACGCTGGCCCTTGCCGGCATCTATATGACGGACGTGCCACCGCTGGATTACGAGCGGCACCTGTTCTACGAGCGATCCATTCGGAGTGTGACCGCAAACACGCGCGATGACGGGCGAGAGCTTCTTCGCCTGGCGGCAGAAGTGCCGATCCGTACCCATGTCGAGACATTCGCGCTGGAGCAGGCGAACGACGGCTTGCAACGACTGAAGCACGACAGCATCAACGGCGCCGGCGTTCTCGTGCCAGCGCGCGGTTGAGCGGTTATTCGGTGGATGCAACGATAGCCGCGATATCGTCATCTCCGCGGCGCAGCCGGCATCGGACTTTCGATTCGGATTCGCCAGGGAGGCATTGACGATACCATCCGGATTCGGTCCCATGCCTACGACCAGATGGCTGAGCGTGGGCATGAGAACGAGAGGTCATTCTCCTACGCTAACCGCTGCGGAATCAGGTGCTCATCCGATGGTTATATACCGTCGATACCGGTAGGCTAGAGTCCGGACATATGTCGCTCGTGCAGGGAATTCGGTTCTTCCGAGGCGTGGCGAGCGCAGGAGGCAAGATGATGACCCGGTCGACTGGACGTGGGAAACAACAGCGACACAGAATTGACCTACGGACGCTGATTCTCGGTGCGATGATCGGCGCCAGCCTGGAGTACCTGGGAGATCCCGATAAGGGGCGACGCCGGCGGGCCGTGACCTGGGATCAATTGCGCGCGACTGCTCGTCACGGGCTGCGGCATTTGAGCTCGGAGGCGCGCTATATCAAGGGCTTTGCCCGTGGCGCGGTGAAGGAGTCCGTCCTTCTGTATGAGCCCGACAACCCAGATCCGGATGACTCGACGCTTCGGGACCGCGTGGAGAGCGAGCTCTTCCGTCACCACTCGATACCGAAAGGTCACCTCAACATCAATGTGGCTCGCGGGATCGTCGAGCTACGCGGTCAGGTTGAGCATCCCAGTGAGATCGACGCCATCGAGGAAAAGGTGCAGAACATCGAGGGCGTGCATACGATCCACAACTATCTCCACGTACCGAACATGCCTGCTCCCAACAAGGCACGCGTCCTCTCTATCTCCTAGTCCGGCAGGATTGGTCATGGATCGATCCACCACCAGATAAGGAGCCCGAACACGTGCAATAGCCGGTTGCTTTTCAGCTCACCGATCCAGGATAGGCAGCGCCTGTCAAAACGAGTGAGAGCCGCAAGCGTTCTTTGGAAGAGAAATGGCCACGATAGTTGCTCCGATCCGCCCGCAGAGCGAGATAAGCCGCCCGCCTCCGCCGTCATCCGGGCGGCTGGTCTACCTCGACAACCTGAAGATCCTCCTGGTTGCCGGGGTCATCGCAGCCCATGCTTCCACGTACTACATTGGCGGCAGCAGATGGCTGCACCAGAAAGGGACCGTCGGCTCAGCTCTCATCACCGTGCTGGGAGCAGTGGGTCTTGCCGGCGCCCTGTTCTGGATTGGCCTCTTTTTTCTGATCGCGGGCCTCCTTGCTCCAGATTCGCTGGCCCGCCACGGTCCCAGACGCTTCCTGAGGGATCGGATGCTCCGACTCGGTATGCCACTCGCCGCGTACGTGTTCCTTGTCATGCCCCTACTCCACTATGTGAGCTATGGCGCCACTTACAGCGGTAAAGGCAGACCCGAGAGTCTCTGGACATGGCTCACAACCGGTGGGTGGTACTGGGATGCCGGCCCGCTCTGGTTCGTCGCCGATCTCTTGCTCTTCTCAGCCGTCTATGCGGCCTGGTGGCAGCTCCGGCCGCCTCCAGATGAGCCGAGCCGGCCACTTCGCTTCTGCTACCTGGCGGGACTTGCGGCCGCTATCGCCGCCGGATGCTTCCTTATACATGTAGTCTGGCCCCTCTTCACTCGCCAGTTTCTTGACCTGCATCTGTCGGAGTATCCGCAGTACATTCTCTTGTTCTGGTTCGGGACCGTAAGCGCCCGGCACGGGTGGCTGCGCGCCCTGCCCGACAGGCTATGGAGACAATGTGGAGAGATGGCTCTCGCTGCCGCTGTGGCTGTCCCTATCGTCGGCGTGCTCGGCGGAGCCCTCTCAGGAGATACGTCCCTGATCAGAGGTGGCTGGCACTGGGAGGCTCTCGCGGCCGCCGGGATCGAGGGTTCTCTGGCAGTCGCAGGATGCTTGTGGATACTCGACTACTTTCGGCGCTCCCAGAATCACCAGTGGCCGCTGGGGAAACCACTCACTCGTAGCTCCTATGCGGCGTATATAGTCCACCAGCCATATCTGATTGCGTTTGCCCTGATTCTGGATCCATTGAATCTGCCCGTCGAGGTGAACGTCCTCATACTCGCTCCGGCTCTGGTCGTGATCTCCTTCGCGAC
>DASVZE010000020.1:0-3156 GCA_036391775.1 Chloroflexota bacterium
ACCATCTGGAGGACCACGTCCCGGTCCTCGTCTTGGCGCCAGTCGTTCGGCACTCCAATCAAGTGGAAGACAGCTCGCTGATCGTGCCGGTTGACTACGTCGAAGTTGTCGTATCCATGCAGTGATTCATTCGGTCCGCACCCACAAGGTAGATCGCACGGTGGTCTATCGGGAGCTGAATTCCAAGCGTGACGACGTGCGTGAGCGGTTAGGTGGTCCACGAGCGGAGTCTCCAGAAATTGCGCGAAATTTCCTTTCCGAAGCCATTCTTTATCAGCTGTCGCCGGCTCACGACTCACCGGCTGTTTTCAGACTGGTGAAATCGAACCAGAAGCACGGGCACTGGAGCGCCGCGAGCTACCCCTTCTGCCACGCTTCCCAGGAGCATGCGTCCGATGCCGTGCCGGCCATGCGTCCCCAAGACAACTAGGTCGGCCCGCCAGCTTTCCGCTTCCTCCAGAATCACGTCGCTGATTCGCTGCACACTGGCCTCGAGGGTCCTCGTTTCGGGTTCGAGACCAGCCGCGCGGGCTACTCCCGCTGCCCCCTCGAGCACCTTCCCAGCCTCTTCCCTCCAGGACTGCAGGAGCTGATCAAAGTTTATGGCGGGAGCGCCCGACAACAGGATCGGCCTGAGATCTATGACGAAGATCAGGCATAACTGTGCTCGCTGCTCACCGGCGAGACGGACAGCCTCCTGGAGCGCCCGGGTGGCAGGCTCACTTCCATCAACTGCAACCAGGATTCGCTTGTACATCTGTCTCTCCTCACCTGCGTGGCGTGAAATCATGGAATGTCATGCCAGGCACACCGCGCCTCAACATACTCTTGATGGCCCACCCCGTTCCTCTTCGCCGTATGCGCCCAGATCACTGGGTGGAATCGAGCGGAGAGCCGATTTTCTCGCGCCAGATGCCTGAAATCTGCTTGCTTCGTACGCTGCGACTGTCACGCACATGCAGACCCTTGACCACACTGCCGCTATCGGAGTGAAAGTTGTGGAAGCGCGGCAACAACAATCCGTACCTCCCAAACTGGCGAACTCCGGGTTCGCGTGGTCGGAGGCAACGTCGTGTTCCTCCCCATGGCGGGCAAGAAGGTTCTGACTCAGGACGGGCAATCGCTGGCCCTCTCGAGCCTGCGACCCGGGGATACAGTGACCATGCGGTCGGCGACCAGGGTGGTCGATACGGCGCAGGCCCGGACCAGCCTGCAGGGCATCGTGGCAATCGGTCCCGATCCCGACGGTGATGCGATGACCGCACAGCTTTTCCCTGCGCGTATGATCCTCGTCGA
The DNA here is from genome assembly GCA_036391775.1 of Chloroflexota bacterium. Taxonomy (GTDB): domain Bacteria; phylum Chloroflexota; class UBA5177; order UBA5177; family UBA5177; genus DASVZE01. Next base: position 1,297 of record DASVZE010000020.1, read on the forward strand.
TGTCAGTCCGCAGGCCCGGATCAACGGGCAACCGCCGAGTGTCGCGTCGCTTATGTCGATCAAGGATGCGGACCAGGTCCAGGTCGTTGGCATTCTGAATAAGACCTTCGACGAGATGATTCAGACCTGGACGATTGATTGGATCGGACCGAACAGAACGCCGAGCAGTGCCACCAGCGCCCAATCCGTCGACCAGTTGATCGAGCATGCCTACGCGATTGCCAGTCCCTCGGTTGTGTTCGTGGTCAGCAACGACATGGTCCGCAGCCTGTCCGCGACCGACTCGAGATAGTCACGTGCTGCGTCAGTGTCCCAGAGAATGGTATAGGTGCCTGCCCCTTGCCGAACGGTGTGTCGACCGACTCCATGAGGATCAGAGTTCCGCCTGGTCCCGCCAGCCGTGCAGCATCATCCAGGTTGGAGGCCCCAGAGTCGCTGCCGTCGAGCGCCACAGGCATGCGCCGCCTTGGATTCCTCCTTAGGGTTTGTGTTCGGGCGACGTCGTTTTGCTTACTTCGAACACAGTCTGGAGAAGAGTGACAAGCCCGTACGCTGCGCAGACAGCAAGCAGAGCATCTCTTAGAGAGATCCCATTGGTCAGCAGCATGATGCCGAGCACCCCGCCAAAGACCAGGGCAGGGACGAGGAATGCCGCGTCTGTCTTCGTCACGCCCTTCTAACCTCCCTGCCGTGCATCTGATTCGTAGCCAACTATACGGCGGAAGCGCATCGTCCACTATCAGGTCCCCACCTGATTTTCGACCCGGTGACGTATGAAACCGCTCCTTACAGTCCTCTAACCAGGTCAAGTCCAGAATCCTCTGTAAAATCCTCTACCGCCGTTACCGGGTCGACGTGCAGGCGGAGCACCTCCTCTCAAGGCAGCCTCTCCCAGCCCTATCCTCATATCGCCGATGCATGGATGGTGGCAGCGGTCTGTCACCACCTCTCTATCGGTCAGGTTTCGCTTGCGGTGGGCAACCCGGGGCTGTCCAGCCACTGCTCGACGATTTTGCCATCCCGCACCCGATAGATCGCCGTCCACGTCGTGCTGTAGCGCGCGCCATCCGGGGTGAGACCGAGCCACGGTCCGCCCTCCGCCTGTCGGGTATGCCTGCCACCGGCGCTGACCCGGACCGCGACCAACTCACCCTCGGCCAGCAGCACTTCGATCTCGTAACTCCAGTCCGGGCAGGCAGCCCATCCCTGCTCTGCGGCCGACTGACCAATGGGGTCGCGTCCGGTGATTCGCTGGCCTCCCGGCATATGCCGGACATAGTCCTCGGCGATCAACTCGTCCATGCGGTCACGGCTATGGCCCTGGAGAGCGTCCTCGATGAACCGCACCACCACTGCTCGGCTCCCCTCAGTCGACACCTAGCATCCCGTCCTTTCTTGCCCTACTGCTGTGGAGCACTCCCGACGAGTTGGGGAGCGAGCTCGCTGCGTGGTGGGATCAGCCCGACCTGCGCATACAGGCCAAGGTCGTCGCGGGTATCCCAGATCTCCACGATCTTGCCGTCGCTGATCCGAAAGATGTTGACCCCGGTGTAGTCGGTTATCGGCCTCCCAGTTGCCGCGTGTGTCCCCTCGATCCGCCAGCGCACCGCGATTAGCTCCCCACCGTCGACCACCAGCTCGATGGTCAAGCGGTTGTCGGGAAAGGCACGCCGGAAGCGGCGGGCCGCCTGCTTTTGGGCTTCCGGCCCTCCGGGCTCGGTGCCGCCGTGTGGGTGGTGCACTTCCCTGGGCGCGATCAACTCGTCGGCCACCGCCGGGTCACCGTCGTTCCAGACCGCCTCGTATAAGCGCCGAACCAGCGCTACATTCCCTGTTGCTGCCATCATTGGCCTCCCTCTC
>DASVZE010000021.1:0-3770 GCA_036391775.1 Chloroflexota bacterium
CAAGGCGCTTGCGCTTTCCGCACGATCTCACTATTTTGAGAAGTTCTGCCAACTCATTATTCTCTTCCGTCGGTCAGACCATATCCATGAGCGCTGACGTACGCTGGACGCACGAATTCTTTCCCTACTGGATCAATAATCTTCTGCCGACCGAGATTGGCCGCGCCCTTGACGTCTGTTGCGGCAGAGGGCCCGCCGGCGCATTGTTGAAGGTATATCGGGATTGCTACGTCGAGGGGATAGAAGCCTGGGAGCCTTCGGCGAGCTTTGCACGGACGTTTTATGACCGCGTCCATGTTGGCGAGGCGCTGAAGACCATTGCAGAGATTCCCGACAAAAGTTTCGACGTGGTGACGATGTTCGATGCAATCGAGCATTTTGAGCGGGAGAACGCCTTCAAGATGTTGCGGCATCTGGAGCGGGTGGGAAGAACCGTCTACATCTCATCCGTAAACTGGTTCTACCAGCAGCCCGAGTTTGAAGGCAATCCATACCAGCAGCATAGGTGTCTGATCACGTCGCTTGAAATGACCGAGCGCGGCTATCAGGTCGTGGGCTGGGGGCCTTTCGTTGAGCGTTATGGTCCTTTCTTCAGGCATTTCTTACGTCATTTTGCCAGCGGATGGCTTGCATGGAAAAACAACCCAGTTACCCGGTAGTCTTTCTCCATATTGCGTGGAGAAATCTTCTCTATTGGCTTCGGCGCCTGGGAAAGCGCGGTTAGGTCACCCACCCATTGCGGTGGTGCGCGGGTCCGTCCCGGGAACAAAAAAGCCCCTCATTCGAGGGGCTTCTTTGTTGGTAAGAGAACGCTGCGCTATTTCAGCAGCATGATGGTCTTCGACGCGACGAAGCGCCCGGCGGTCATCCTGACGATGTACATGCCGGAAGCAACCCGGTGCCCGGCATCGTCGGTGGCATCCCAGGACACCTGGTGCACACCGGGAGCGAGCTGGTCCTGGACGAGCGTTCTGACCAGGCGTCCGAGCATATCATAGATTCTAATGGTGACCTGCGGGGCGCCTTCGTGCCCGAGGCTGAAGGTGATCGTCGTGGACGGATTGAAGGGGTTAGGAAAGTTCCCCACAAGCTCCGTCGTCAGCGGCACCTTGGCGCCCGGCTCCTCCACAGCGGTGCCTGACGACTGGGTGGGCTCCACAACCAGGAAGGCCGTATACGGCGTCAGCACACTGTACTTGATGCTCAGCGCGATCACCTGGTCTACGAGCTCCTGCTTCTCCCCCATTTGCGAGATCAGTGTAAGCAGGCTCCCAATCTTCCTGGCACCCCAGTATCTGGCCACCGCAAAGGTGGTCCGCTCGGTGTCGGGGAAGGTGAGCTGGGCCTGAGTCGAGAACGGCGTTCCTCCCGCCATCCCGGACATAGTGACCGTTGCCTTGCCGAAGGCCGTGAAGCGGCCCGTGGTGAGAAGTTGATCGCCCGCAAAGACGTCCGGGAGCGGCATCGGATGAACGTCGATCGCGCTGATCGTTCCATAGTCCATGGCGATGTTACGGAGCTTCTGAAGGAACAGGCGTCGGTACAGCTCTTTCACGGTCAGATAGACGCTGTCGGATGCGGCCACAGGCGTGAAGATGCCGCCATTGCGGGCGGCAAGCTGCTGGAGCAGGGTGAAATCAAGCTCCTGTCCCACGCCCACAGGGAAAATTGGCGTGGTATACGTGTTCCAGCGGGCCGCCATCGCCAGGAGAGAATCGGTCCTGGTGACTCCCCACGTGGGTTGGCCGTCGGTGAGCAAGACAACCGCCGAATGTGAGCCCTCATTATAGCCCAGCGTCAGCGCATCGTGCAGCGCCGCCTCGAAATTCGTGAGCCCGAGGGCGACCAGACCGCCAACGAACTTCCGGGCGCTGTCGCGTGTCGCCTCTGTCACGCCGACCAGGTCAGGCTTGAACTTCACCGTGGAGGTGCCGAACGCGATGATGTTAAATCGGTCGCGCTCCGTGAGGAGGTCGATGAACGAAAGCAGGGCATCCTTCAGTTGCTCGAGCCGGTCCCCTTCCATGCTCGAGGAGACATCGGCCACAAAGGTCAGGTCCCGGGCCAGGACCGAATCGCTGTAGAGCGAATCGGGAACCGAGCTCCAGACGATAAAGTACGGGTCTTCCCCCGGAGCGGCCGGATTGTAGGTCAGTCCCACCAGGGATCGGCCGGTCCGATCGATATTGGCGCGGACGAGGAAGTCTCTCGAAAACGTCACGTTTTCGACGCCGTATTCTACCGTATACTGGTGGTCGTCGATCTTCGTGACCTTGACCGCCTGGGGGATCGCATCGGAGGATGTCGTGACGCCCGTGATCGGCAGCTCGGACCTCATGGCGATCGAGATACCGACATCTTCGATCGGCGCCGAGGTATAATCCGTCATGTCGAGGGGAAAGACATACTGGATGCTCCCGCTATAGTAGGTGAGCGGCTGGGAATAGACGATCTCCACCCGGCGGGTCCCCAACGGATCGAACGGAAAAATCTGCAGCTTGAAGACGTTCGATCCGAGGCTCTGCAAAATCGCGGGGTCCTGGATGCGGCGCACAATGTCGGTGTACTTGACGATCGCGTCCTGCAGGCGCTTGACCGCAAACGTCGTGCGCACCCCGTTGATCCAGAGATAGAGCTCATGCACCTGGGCTCCTTCGGGGAGCTTGAATATGTAGAAGCCCTCCAGGCGCAGGTTGTTGTCGTTGGCAAAGGTCTGGTCGACGTGGGTGACGGCCAGCTGATCGCGGATGGTGCCGTCGGCCCGCAAGCTTTTGATGCGCAGATTGTAGATGGGGCTCGTCGCATTGTTCGGAAGCCGGGCGTAGACTCTCCCGATCGCCAATGCTTCACTCGTTCCCACGAGAAGCATCAGCACGCCCAGCACCGTCCAGGAGGTAACGCGGTTGACCGCCAGGGTTCTCATGCCAGCCTCCAGGTTGTCGTCGATCACTTCAGGAGCATCAGACGGATCGTCCGCGTGAAGGCGTCCGCCCTCATGCGACAAAAGTACTGGCCGGAAGAGACCGTCTGCCCGCTGTCATTCAGACCATCCCAGACAATTTCATGGCGTCCCGGGCCGACCGGTTCATTCAGCAGCGTACGGACCCGGGTGCCGACGGCGTTATAGATTTCAAGACGCACGGAGGTGCGCTGGGGGAGATCCACCACGATGCGCGTCGAGGGGTTGAACGGGTTCGGGTATGCGCCGACGAGCGCGAATGATTGGGTCGTCCCGGCAGAGGGCGGCACCCCGAGCAGTGCGCCGCTTGCCGGCGCGTTGTTCAAGACAACGTTGTCGATCCGGACCCCACCCAGCCATTCATTTTCCCCGAGGGTGATCGCCATCTGAATGTCCTTTGCCGCAATCCCATGCGGGTTGATCACGGCCACCCGGACACGACCATCATTGAGCTGGTTGACGTAGGCCAGGTAACCATCAGGAAGCGCGCTCAGCGCCGCCGTGGACGATAGGCTGGCAAGCCCGATATCGAACGACAGGGCGATCATACCGGCGCTGGAGTCGACGCCAGAGCACTTCACCACGAGTTGAGTGCTCTGAGCGTCCTTGCGCAATTCCGAGATTGCGAAGGTCACCTGAGCAGGGAATTGCACCGCGGGGGAGTCTGTTGCTTCGAAGCAGGTCGCCACTCCCGCCGGCATAGGCAGGCCGGCAACGTGCTTGAGGATCAACGCAGCATCGTAGGCCTGTATCACGCCGTTCCTGTCCACGTCCGCATTGAGCTTTCCCTGTGCAGTAAGCGGTAGAGGCG
>DASVZE010000022.1:0-3010 GCA_036391775.1 Chloroflexota bacterium
CTCGTTCTCCATCACACCGGAAGAGACCACGATGACCTACACCGGTCCCACCGTGATCCTGGCCGGTGCAGCAGGCGCGACCTTGACCGCCAGGCTGGTCGAGGACGGCGCCAATGACGGCGATGGTGATGGTGGCTCTCCTGGACCGGTCCCGGCCGAGTCCGTCACACTCTCCCTCGGGAGCCAGAGCTGTACGGCCACAACCGATGCCACAGGGAACGTCAGCTGCACCATCCCCTCGGTGAGTGTGCCCCTGGGTCCGGAGACGGTCGGTGCCTCCTTCGCCGGGGACACCTACTACCAGGCAGCCGGCGCCAGCACCACGGCAATCGTCTTTGCCTTCCCCAGCCGGGGAGCATTCGTGCTCGGCGACAAGACGGCAGCTGTGGCCGGTTCGTCCAGAGTCACCTGGTGGAGCGATAGCTGGTGGCAGCTGAACCTGCTCTCGGGTGGGACCGCCCCGTCGGCCTTTAAGGGCTTCGCGGGGGTGATCACGTTGCCGACGACCACGCCACCGGCGACCTGTGGTGGGAACTGGACGACGAGCGGGGGCAATAGCCCGCCGCCCACCAGCGGTGTTCCGTCCTACATGGGGGTTGTCGTCTCCAGTCGGGTGACCAAGTCCGGAACCACGGTCTCCGGCACCTCTGTCCACATCGTCGTGGTGAAGGTCAATCCGGGCTACGCACCCAATCCCATGAGTGCCGGTACCGGAACCATCGTCGCGACCTTCTGCTAAGCCCAGAGATCGAGAGGAGAGGGGCGCTGACCGCAGCGCCCCTCTCCCTAGCCCACACCTCAGCTAGCCGCTGAAAGGAGCAACAGGGGTGATTCGTCTTTTTCAGCCGAGCCTGCGCAAGCATCCATGGCGCGATGTCCAGGTCACACACAGTCCCAGTCCGTTGAACGATCGGAGTGAATCGGCCCTGGCGGTCAACCCGCGACGCGCCAAGAATGTGGTGGGCGCGTCCAAACGCTTCAGCGATCCGGCGAAATACAATTTCGTTCTGGCTGCATACAGCTCGCACGATGCAGGACTGACGTGGGCGGACACGGTGCTGCCTCTGCCTACGGGGGCCGGACATTCCTCCGATCCGGCGGTGGCTTTCGACAATGCCGGTAACGTCTACATTGTTGGCTTGCCCCTGGGACCGGGTGACTTTGCCAATGGCCCGACGCTTGGTATCTCCATCAACCGGTCCTCCGACGGCGGCAAGACATGGGGTCCCGCCGAGATGATCCACCACAGCGGTGGCGATGACAAGCAGGGAGCGGCCAGTGACTGCACTCCCAGCAGCCCGCACTTCGGGAACGTCTACGCCGCATGGGACGACGTTGGGGCTGGAGAAGTTATTCTCCGTTTCGCCCGCACCACAGACCACGGTGCCACCTGGCGAGGCGTGGGCGGGCAACCGGCGGGCAACGGCTTCGACGGCATCGTCAGCGACTCCTTCGCCCCCGAGATCACGGTTGCGCGCGACGGAACCGTCTACATCTTCTGGCTGAGCGGCGAGGAAACAGGCAACATGCTGAAATTCGTGAAGTCGGTCGACGGGGGCGACTCCTTCTCAGGGCCTCACATCGCGGTCAGTGGACTGACCCCGATCTCACGCGCGCTACTGGGAGAGGGCGGCTCGTTTCCCGAGCTGCCGGGCGGCAAGTTCCGCGTTCTATCAAGTGCGGTCGGCTGCGCCGGACGGAACCAGACCCTCGTGTTTGCCTGGGCCGATTTCCGCGAGGGCGTCTCTCGCGTCTACCATCGACGCTCCGACGACGGGGGGACCACGTGGCTGGGCTCGGCATCCGGTGACCCCTTGCTGACCGGCTCCAACATCTCACCGGCAGACCAGCACGATTTCCATCCACAACTGGCCGCCATGCCCAACGGCGACATTGGCTGCGCCTTCTACCAGTTTGGCCCCAAGGCGGGATTCGCGGAACCCCGGATCGACGTGGTCATGGCTGTATCGACAGATAGTGGAGCGAGCTTCCCCCTACGGCTCACGGTGACGGATAAGCCGTGGGATCCGGCCGTCGACGCCCCGCTCTCTCACGGGGATCCCAACACAACCTTCATTGGAGAGTACTTCGGACTGGCAGCAAACGACGAGGGGTTCTTTCTCCTCTGGACGGACACCCGTACCGGCATGCAGGAGATGTTCTCCTCCCGGGTGACCGTCGAACCGGCCAGGTACCTCAACGAAGAGCTGATCATCGAGATCCTGTTCGGCATCATAAACGACGGCGGCGGCGTTTACATCACGCCGGACGGCCATATCCACGTCGTCGGACCAGGAGATCCGGTTATGAGCCTGCTTGGAGCGCTGGCCATGTACCAGATCGCGCTCGAGACAAAGGGGCGAGCGGGAATGATCATGCAACAGGCAGCGCTTGGAGCCATCGCCGATCTGGCGGCAGAGCAGCTCCGCGGACTGCGCTCAGGCTGAGGATAGAGTCGCGGTAAAGGTCGAGGGGGGGCGCCGCTACGGCGCCCCCTTCGCCATGCGTGCCTCAGCGTGGCGCCGCTACGGTGAAGGCTGGCCGGCGATTATGCTTCAGGTTTCTGCCGCTGGTGCCGGATCGGGTATAGCTGTATGTGAGGCGCTTCCTGATTCCGTTGTTCCTGCTGGTCGCGCTGTGCGGAGCGGCATTCGCGTACTACCAGAACCGGCAGGTGACTGGCCCGCTGTCCGGCCAGTCGGTCAGCTCTGACGTAGCGCATCGGCGGCCCATCGCCGTCACCATCGACAACTACATTGATGCACGCCCACAGACCGGTCTGGATCACGCCAGCCTGGTCTATGAGACGCTGGCCGAGGGTGGCATCACCCGCTTTCTGGCGGTGTACCTCGAACAGGACGCCGCGATGATCGGCCCGGTGCGCAGCACGCGGCTGTACTTCAATTCCTGGGTTGCGGGCCTGGGAGCGATCTTTGGGCACGATGGAGGAAACGTCGACGCGTTGCAGCAATTGCCCAATCTAACCGGCGTCTTTAACGAGGATGCAGAC
>DASVZE010000023.1:0-3571 GCA_036391775.1 Chloroflexota bacterium
GCGTTTCCGGGAGTGCTCCACGTCGATACAACTCCTCCCACGATGCCGAGCATCTCGTCGTCGACTGATCCGAAACCCGGTACCCTGTACCACAGCTCGACCTTGAGCTTCGCGTGGACCTCGACCGATTCCGGCTCGGGCATCCAGGGATACTCCTACCGGCTTGATACCAATCCCCATGGTGCCGCGCTAGCCGATGTCCGCACACCATCTTCATCAGTGACACTGAATGGATTGAACACCGGCACGTATTACTTCCACGCGCGAGCGCTGGACCGTGCCGGCAACTGGGGACCCAGTGCCACGTTTCCGGTGCGAATTGATGTGACGCCTCCAGGGCTGGCACATGTGTTGTTCAACGAGTTCCAGTTCAATCCGCGGTTCGACCCGCTGCGGGTATCGTTTGCTGTAACCAAGGCAGCGACCACTGTTCGCGTGGGCGTCTACCGGCAGGGCAGCGCCCAACTCGTCCGGCTATACACCCTCTCGGGTCTGCACAAAGGCCAGTCCACGGCTGTGTACTGGCACGGCAACAATAACTCCGGCCAGCCTGTTCCGCCCGGACAGTATATGATCTACATCCGCGCAATCGACCGCTACGGCCACGCGACTGTGACCGGCTGGCGCGACTTTGTGGTGAATTATCAAAGGATCCTGGTATCGCTCAGCCAGCAGAAGCTGTGGGCATACGACGAAAACCGGCTCTTCCTGACCTCGCTGGTGACCACGGGAAACCGAGCGTTGCCGACACCTACGGGTATCTTCCATATCCTGGGCAAATTCCACCCCTTCACCTTCCATAGCCCATGGCCCAAGTCCTCGCCTTTTTGGTACCCGCCCTCCTTGACTCAGTGGTCTATGCTCTTCCAGGCAGGCGGCTACTTCATTCACGACGCGCCGTGGCGCTCGGCTTTCGGCCCGGGGACCAACGCCCAATTGGGTACCCCCGGGAGCAACTACACCGGTACGCACGGCTGTGTGAATGTGCCGACCGATGTGGCGCAGAAGCTGTTTGCCTGGGCAAGCGACGGCACGGTGGTGCAGATCGTCAACTGATGGGGGCGGAGCCGGAGTGTCGAACCTGCCGCTTGAATCTCGAGACCAGTGCCCCCGGTGGAGTGATCTATCGGGACAATCTCTGGGTGCTGGAACATGCCATCGAGCCGGTTCCCATGGCCGGCTGGCTGATCCTCAAGCCGGTGCGGCATGTCGAGGCTTTTGCAGATCTCACTCCCAAGGAGGCAGAGTCGTTCGGCCCGCTGGTTTGCAGCGCTACTCTGGCCATGACAGAGGTACTCAATCCGGTCAAGGTTTACCTGAGCATGTATATGGAAGCGGAGGGATTTGCCCATCTGCACGTGCACCTGATTCCGCGGTTCGAGGAAACACCGGCGGAAAGGCGCGGACCGCATGTCTTCGAGTACCTGCGCGACGCATCGCAGAGCGGAGAAAACCAGGCAGATGTGGGCCAAGCAACAGAAGTGGCAGCCGCCATCCGCGTGCGTATGAATACGCCAAACAGTTGATGACGCCGCACATGTGAGCATGTCGCCCAACTGAACATGCCGCACATGGTGTAGCCGCCCATGCTGCAGGGCGTCACCAGGAAGGATGAAAACACGCTTTCACGATTGCATCCCACCCTGCGCATCTGCTGACACGTCTCCTGAAACAGAACCCCTCCACACGGCATCATGCTCAGGCCTGAATGAATCGCCGGCGAGAGCAATGGTCGGGACCGAGTCATGCGGACCATGCCCATGCTCCTATTCACCGGCTCAGTAACCAGAAAAACGATGACATCGTTCCGCGTCCCCAAATTGATGGTTGCTCGCCACATGTATATAACGCGGATCTCACCGAAATTGGCCGCATGAAAATCTGCACAGTGTGGATGTTTCGTTTCGGGGCCAGCGATCGGCGTCTGCGAGACGCGCAAGATAAACGCGCTCAGGTGGACCGTGCCAAGAGCGCGTGAAGCTGCTGAAATGCCTGCCCAGACCGGCCCTTCTGCAGTGCACCTTTAATCCGTTGCGCGCATTCCTGGGGACCCAGAACCGAGGTATCCAACTCGAGATCGTAGATCACATGAGTGTGCACGAGATCGTAGAAAGCAGTCGCTGCTCCCGGTCCACGGTCGCCCCGTTCTCGCTCCCGCCGCTCGGCAACCTCGCGCGGCAGACGCAACCCAACGAGCAGTACAGGGAGTCCGCAGAGTGCCTCGACGGCGGACCGTAGCAACCTTTGGTCGTGGAGTACATCGTCAACAATGACATTAACCCCGGCTCGAGCCAGTCCCGCGATGCCACTGTACATTCCTGCCAGAAGTTTTATTCCCTCCGGACCAATGCGTAACCCGCGAAACTCGCTCAGACCGAACACAGACTGACCACCCTCGATTTCGGCTGTTGCCCGCGGCGCGACGCCGCTATACAGGAGGACGAAATAATCTACCGGATGTGCGTTCGCCACATCTTCAATTGCGAAGAATTGCTGTGGTACGCGCGGCAGAAAGTGGTCGACACCCGTATGCACGTACGGCAGATCCATGACCTCTTGCAGCGCCCTGGCTGTTGTTGACTTCCCGGCGCTTGAGGTGCCGTTGAGCAGCACGACATTCCCCGGCTTCATGGCACTTCACCCCCTCACCTGGTAATTGTGTGGAGACATCAGCTTGCCACAGTCGCCAAGTCTTGACAAGTTGACGAACCGTGGTATAATATATGTACGGTGTGGGACTGGTATGCCGGTCTGTCTTACGGCCGCGTCTGGCCGTCGCCCAGCACCACCCACTTATAGGACGTGAGCTCGCGCAATCCCAGTGGCCCGCGGGCATGGAACTTCTGGGTCGAAATGCCGAGCTCAGCGCCCAGACCGAACTGCGCTCCGTCGGTGAACTGGGTGCTGGCATTGACATAGACGGCCGCCGCGTCGATGCGCGAGACAAACTCGCGGGACGGTCCGTACCCTTGGGTCACGATGGCTTCAGAGTGACCGCTGCCGTATCGCTCGATATGGCCGATCGCATCGTCGAGTGAGTCCACAACTTTGACGGCGGCGCGCAGGGAGAGGAACTCCCGGCCAAAGTCGTCTGGTTTGGCGAGCACGTGCGAACCGGGGGCACCGGATTTCTCCAGAATCCAGAGGGCACGCGCACAGCAGCGCATCTCCACAGGAGTCCAGGACCAGCGTTCCGCCAACAGGGGTAAGAGGGCCTCGGCCATGGCTTCGTGCACCAGGACCGTATCGAGCGCGTTGCAGATCGTAGGGCGCCGGGTTTTGGCATTGTGCACGATCTCGAGTGCCATATCGATGTCTGCGTCCTCATGGACGTAGGTGTGGCAGACACCCACCCCCCCCGTCACTACGGGAATCTGCGCGTTCTCGCGCACGAACTCGATCAAACCGACCCCGCCGCGCGGTACCACCAAATCAATCTCGCCCCGCATGCGAATCATCTCGCCCACCAGAGCCCGGCCAGGGTCGCGCACAATCTGAACCGCCTCGGCCGGACCACCGCATGCCTCGAGAGCAGTCTGAACAAGCTCGCAGAGTGCTTCGTTGGACCGGC
>DASVZE010000024.1:0-6787 GCA_036391775.1 Chloroflexota bacterium
GCGGCTTGCAAGCTATGGCATCACTGCTGGCGAAGAGATGCGCCGGCAGTACCGCGATCTTTTCCTCGGCGCCGATGGCATCGAACAGTATCTCTCCGGCGTCATCCTCTTTTCCGAAACGCTCGGAGAGAAGGGGAATGATAAGAAGCTCTTCCCGGCGTCCTTAGCGTCCCGCGGCATCGCGCCCGGCATTAAGGTGGATCAAGGAACCGAGCCTCTGCCCGAAAGCCCGGAAGAGACCCTCACCCAAGGGCTTCTCGACCTATCCTCACGGCTTGCCGAGTATAAGAAGCAGGGCGCTGTCTTCACGAAGTGGCGTGCGGTCGTGCGTATCGAGGGCGACCAGCTCCCTTCCGCCGTCGCGCTTCATGAGAATGCGAAGCGCCTCGCGCAGTATGCGAAAGAAGTGCAGAGCGCCGGCCTCGTACCTATCCTCGAGCCGGAAGTCTTGCTTTCGGGTGCGCACAGCCGAAAACGGAGCCGTGACGTTATCGGTGAGACGTTCCATACGCTCTTCTCAGTCCTCGAGGAGCATGCGGTTGATCATGCGAGCCTCATTATCAAGACCTCGATGGCGCTCTCGGGCGACGCAAGCGGCAAGTCGGATACGCCCGAAGACGTAGCGGACGATACTGTCGCGGCGCTTGTGGACAGTATTCCTCGCCAAGTAGCGGGTATCGTCTTCCTCTCGGGCGGACAGACGCCTGATCAAGCGATCGACAATCTGAAAGCGATAACGAAACGCGCACATGAGGCACGTGCGCCGTGGCCGATGACGTTCTCGTATGCTCGCGCGTTTCAAGAAGAAGCACTCACTCTGTGGAAAGGGCAGTCGGAGAACGTGCCGGCAGCACGAGAAGCCTTCCTCGCTCGCCTTGCGGCAGCCTCGAAAGCGCTTGCGGCATAGGCCATGGCAGGGAAGAGCCGAGGCTTCACCCTTATCGAGCTCCTTGTCGTGGTCGCGATCATCGGCGTCCTGTCTGCAATCATCATTTCGGACATCACGGCTGCTCGCGCGAAAAGCCGCGATGCTGCTCGGCAGACCGCGATTCATAACATCCAGAACGCGCTTGAGCTGTACTTCAGCGTGAACGGGCAGTATCCGCTCTCGGGCGGCGCTCTGACGCCAAACGGCGGCTGGACCACGAGCACGGACGCAAGCTGGACGACACTTCAGACAGCGCTCCGGCCGTATATCTCGTCCTTGCCGCAGGACCCTTCCCAAAGCGCGAGCGGCTGGCCAGGCAGTGGTGCCTACGCTTTCTCCTATTATTCGCAAGGCTACGGCTGCCCTCAGCGGTGGTATATGCTCATCTGGCGCTCTGAGGCGACAACGCTCCGAAGTCCCGGCGTCACCGCCTGCAGCGGCCAATACTTCAATTATGCCGGGACGGTCACGGTCGGCAACGGCCGCTAAATATCCAACCATGAATGTAGGACGTACGACGTCCTACATTCATGGTTGGATTAATATTCGAGCAGATCTGTTTCCAGTCCGCTCACTCGGTCCGAAAGATATTCTTTAAGATCGGAAATATAGTCTTTTCCAAGAGAGTGATCAAAAAGTTTTGTCGTCAGAATTGAAGGGAAGTTCGGTATCCCACAGTAGTCAGGATAGCTACTCCAGCGATATTTTTCGAGATATGCGAGCGCTTGAGGAACGTTGGTAATTGTTCCCTTGTCCCGCTCTCTCCACCCTTTTGCACTCGGCAGGTAATCAAGCGAATTCAAATGAATATAATGGAGAACATACAGAAAATGAGCATGCTCCGTTATATGTATCTTCTTGGTTCGACCTTGAAAAAGAGTACCCTTCCGTTCATGTCGTTCATTGAAATAACGAGCGTAGCCACTCATCTTCCGAAGAAAAAGAGTAATGCCATTATCAGTACGTTCTGAAAGCAATAGATGAAAATGATTCTTCATAAGAATCCACCCATGTATGTCGACGAGGCGTTCCCGAATGTAGGACGTCGTACGTCCTACATTCGCAGCTCGAGAAGTTGCATGATGAAATTCAAGTGCGGGGGCAGTGTCATTGAATTCATAGAGATCGTGTACGAAGCGCGCATAATCCTGTGTATCTAAGAAAATATCTCGACCATCGACTCCCTTGTTAATCACATGGTAGAGCTCCATGTGTGTAGTATATATCCCTCAAGTTCGCATGTAGGACGTCGTACGTCCTACATGCTGGATATTGCGGTATAAGGACAGGTACGGTATAGTCGCTCTACATGATCACGCTCGCCGCAGAGAAGCGCGACCCGAAGGCCGCGTCACTATCCGCTCTTCGCACGAAGGGTTTGATTCCTGCGGTTGTCTATGGCGCACACCACGAGTCCATGTCGATCGCCGTCGACGCGAAGGCGTTTGCCAAAGTGCTCCGCGAAGCCGGCGAGGCAACCGAATCGACCATCGTCTCGCTTTCCGGTGTGGGCGCCGCGCTCCCGACCCTGATCCATGAGATCGCGTTTGATCCGATCAAGGGATTCCCGCTCCATGTCGATTTTTACGCCGTCACGAAAGGCGAGAAGGTGGAAGTCGCTATCCCGCTTTCGTTTGTCGGTGAATCGGCCGCCGTTGAAGCCGGCGCGAACCTGGTGAAAGTCATGCACGAGATCGAAGTCGAAGCCGATCCGATGAATCTCCCGACCGCGATCGACGTCAATCTTTCGGCGCTTGCAGCTGAGGGCGATCAGATCCACGCGAAGGATCTCGCGCTTCCTAAGGGCGTCACGCTCGTCGGTGATCCGGAAGAAGTCATCGCGCTCGCGCAAGCGGTTGTCGAAGAAAAGGAAGAGGCACCCGCTGCTGACCTCTCCGCTATCGAAGTCGAGAAGAAGGGCAAGGAGGAAGCCGCTGCCGGCGCAGAAGCAGAAGCGAAATAATCTCCATAACCGTCGTGGTACACTAACCGAACGATGCGTCGGTTTTTCTTTTTGCTTGTGTGCGCAGGTATCGTGATCCCGAGCGCCGCGTTCGCACAGGATGCGACAACGTTGGTGACCAGTCGGCAGCAGCAGCTCCAGAGCCAGCTCCAGGACATCGAGAATCAGATCGCCGGGCAACAGCAGCTCCTCGATATCGCCCAGGGCCAGCACCAGACGCTGCAGACGCAGATCGATGCGTTTGACGCTGAGATCAAGAAGACGCAGCTCCAGATACAAGCGATCAATCTCACTATCACGCAGTTGAATGGCGATATCGGCGTGCACGACCAGACCCTATCGCAACTGTCAGCACAGCTCGATGCAGAAAAAGAATCGCTCGCGCAGATCATGCGACAGACGCAGATGCTCGACGACTATTCCGTCGTCTCCGTCGCGCTCGGCTCGCAGGATGTGTCGGGTTTCTTCAGCGACCTCGATGCGTTCACCTCGATCAAGAGCTCGCTCGCCAATTCGTTCAGCGAGATACAACAGACGAGCGTGTCGACCGAGGCAGAAAAGGAAGCGCTGCAGGCGCGGCTCGCCGAGCAGGAGCAGCTGCGTACCGTAGCGCAGCTCGCCAAACAAGCAGTGCAGGCGCAGGAAGCGCAGAAACGACAGCTCCTTGCGCAGACCAAGGGTCTTGAGGCGAACTATCAGAAGCTGATCGCAAGCAATCAGAAGACGGCGGCGCAGATCCGTTCGGAGCTCTTCATGCTCCGTGACTCGGCGGCCATCCCGTTCGGTGTCGCGCTCACGTATGCGCAGCAAGCGGAGAAAGCGACGGGCACGCGCGCTGCGGTGACCCTGGGCGTCCTCAAGCAGGAGACGAATCTCGGCGAGAATCTCGGTACCGGAAGCTGGCGCGTCGATATGTCTCCGAATCGCGATCAACCGGTATTCTCCTATATCACGCAGACCCTGGGACTCGACCCGGATAAGATGCCGGTCTCGAAGAAGCCATGGTACGGCTGGGGCGGGGCGATGGGACCGGGGCAGTTCATCCCGTCCACGTGGGTGTGCTATGGCGGTTTCGTGAACGCCAACACCAATACCTGTACGCCAACCTCGGGAGCTTCGTCCTTCTGGCAGGGGCCGTGGAAATACATCGCGAGCAAGGATCGCGTGCGCAAGCTTCTCGGGGCGTCTGTACCTTCCAATCCATGGGATCCGCGGGTGGCGATCATGGCCACCGCGATGCTCATGGCCGACAACGGAGCAGGAGCCCAGACGCCCTCGGCCGAGCGTCTCGCCGCACTCCGGTATTTCGCCGGCTACGCAGGCGCGAAGAATCCGGCGTATGCGTTCTATGGTGATGGCGTGATGGAGTTCGCTGCCCAGTTCCAGCAGGACATCAATCAGCTCGCGGGGCTCTAGGGGTAGGACAGTTATCAACAGACGACTGTTTCTCCCATAACCTGGCCGGTGATACACCCTGCTACACTTACTCTATGACTACTACACGCTTTGTGCTTTTTCCTGCTGTGCTTGTCGCACTCATCGTTGGTGCCGCTGCCATGCTGTTTGCCGACCCATATCTGCCGTCAAACCTGAGCAATACGAAGAAGGGATATGACACTGGTTTCGCTGCCGCAAAGAATCTCGTGTATACGAGTCCGGTCGGTGCTATCTATCGAATGCCTGACGACGTGCGCGCGTTCTCGGGCACGGTCACTGCGGTCGGCGCGGACCAGTTCACGATTCATACGCCATCGCAGGATCCGTTTCTCGATCCAGCACTGAACGATCGCATCGTGCATATCGACTCATCCACGATGCTCTTCAAGATGGAACCGAAGGACCCGAAAGTGTATCAGAAGGAAATGACTGACTATAGCGCGCTTGTTCGTGCGGCTACGACGACGCTGTCCGTGCAGCCGCCCGCACCGTTCACGAAGACCGCCGTCAGTCTCTCGTCGCTTTCGAAGAATCAACCGGTTACCGTCACGACAGCCGAGAACGTGCGAGATGCGAACGAGTTTACGGCTACAGAGGTAGATATCCAGGCCCAGGCGGCAGCTCGTTAGCATCCTATGATTTCGAAACGTACACTCTCCATATCGATCCTCATAGGACTCGCTGTGCCTGCTGTCTCGTCTGCGTCAATCACGATTCCGTTCTCATATACGGGCTCAAATCAGTCGTGGACTGCACCGGCAGGGATTGCCTCTCCAATATCAATATTTATGGATGCCGGCGGTGGCGGTGGCGGTGCCGCTGATGGGTCTGGCGATAATCATGCCGGCGGTGGTGGCGGCGCAGGAGGATATAACACCATCTCCGTTCCCATGACTGCTGGTGACGGCGTCACCTTTATTATCGGTGCTGGTGGCGCGCCGGGAACTTGGAAGTTTAACGGCAACTATGTCTGCAGTCCGTCAGGAACAACTGGGACCCGTGATGGCGCTAATGGAGGTAATACCTCGGTCTGGAGCAATTCAGCGGGAACGCAGCTCGGCTATGCAACTGGCGGCGGCGCTGGCACCGGCAGTACCGGAGACAACTGTATCGGTCAGTCAGGAGCAGGAGGGTGGGCGAACGGTGCCCCTGGCGGCGCTATCAACTGTACGAGGAACAGCTATCCGCAGACGCCCGGAGGATATAACGGCACCGGCTTCCAGAATATGGGCGGCTACAGCAATGGATGGTCGGGTCTTACCGCCGCATGCCCAACGCCCGGCGGAAATGGCTATGCTTCTATAACCTATAGCTGCGTTTCCGATACGCCGTATACCGAGACTAATCCGACTAGCATCGCCAACTACTGCTCCGCGCAGGGTGTGACGTGTCCCGCCGGACAGCAGTATGTCTCCAGCTTGAGCTGTCATGAAGGCGGCGGTACTTGGCAGCCGTATGGTTCTTACTGTACGGCGGCAAATTGTACCGGCTGCGGTTGCGTAAGTGCCGCACCAACCGTCACGCTCTATCCGTTCTCGCCATCGACTATCGTCACTGGCCAGAGCTCGACTATCTCATTCACCTCAACGAACGCGACCAGTTGTAGCGGGACAGGCCTCTGGAACGGGAATCTTGGCGGAACCTCTGCCACGAACGCATCGACCGGCGTTATGAATACGGCCGGTACCTACTCACAATCGGTCACGTGTACCGGCGCCGGCGGCTCAGCGACATCGGCGACGCAGTATCTCACTGTCCAGACTAATAATGCCTCGTGTACCAGCTTGACCGTCCCCTCGACTTTGACCGCGGGTCAGACATTCACCGCATCGGCGACGTTGCAGAACACCGGAAATAGCACCTGGACTTCCGCAAATGGCTACAAGCTCGGCTCGCAATCTCCGCAAGATAATACGACCTGGGGCGTTAACCGAATCGCACTGCCGTCTACCACGGCGCCAGGAAGTTCAGCCACGTTCTCAGGAACGCTGACCGCTCCTTCAACACCCGGCACGTACACGTTCGCATGGCAGATGGTCGAGGAATACGTGCAATGGTTCGGCGCTACCTGCTCGCAAAGCGTCACAGTCACCGGGGCAACTTCGTGTCCCGCCACAACGATCAGCGGCTGTTCGCTCCCCGCGACCGCTTCCGGCGGTAGCGCCGGATCGTGCGCCTCGGGCTACTCAGGTTCCTGCAGCTATACCTGCAGCAATGGGACATGGAGCGCGAATTCAAACTCCTGCACAGCAAGCATTACGGCTCCCTCGGTCTCCACGAGCGCAGTCTCAGGCATCACCTCGTCTTCCGCGGCAAGCGGCGGCACGATCAACTCAAATGGCGGCGCCACCGTCACGGTGAGCGGCATCGTTTGGAGCACCTCTGCTAACCCGACGACGACGTCGTACCTTGGCAAGACGACCGACGGCTGGGCCGTGGGCGGCCCGTGGTCTGACAGC
>DASVZE010000025.1:0-3700 GCA_036391775.1 Chloroflexota bacterium
AGCACACTCGTCCTCTTCGTCTTGCTGAGCGCCTGGGCCGTTCTGCGCGCTGCCGAGACAGGACAGCTGCGCTGGCTTCTGCTCTCTGCCGCGCTGGTGGGACTTGGCTTCAACATCAAGATGTTGGAGGCGTATCTTGTCGTTCCGGCTCTTGGTCTTGTCTATCTGCTTGGTACGAGGAAGAGCTTATGGCGACGCCTGGGCAACCTCTTCCTGGCATTGATTGTTATGGTCGCCATCTCCCTCTCCTGGGCAACGGCTGTCGATCTCACCGCTGCCAGTCAGCGGCCATGGGTTGATTCGACTACCACCAACTCCGAGATCGATCTGGCTATCGGCTATAACGGCCTCCAGCGCCTCACCGGCAATCATTCCGTCAGCGGGACAGCGCAGTCATCGCAGCCGGCGGGCGGTGCCGGAGCATCTGGAACATTATCGACCCGGTCGACAAGCTCCCGTGGCACTTCCACCGTTCAGGGTAGTACTGGCGGTAATGGACCAGGCGGCGGAAATGGCGGTCCCGGCGGCGTGGGCGAAAACGGACCCACGGGCGTGTTTCGGCTGCTCGATACGCAGCTTGGAAGCCAGATCGGCTGGTTCCTGCCCCTTGCGATCCTGGGCTTCCTGATTGCCTTCTGGCAAACTCGTCCTCGCTTTCGGATCCTGGACGACCGGCAGCGCGCTCTCGTGCTGTGGGGCGCCTGGCTGCTCACGACCGGCGCTTTCTTTAGCGTGGCGCTCTTCTACCACACCTATTACCTCGTAATGGTCGCACCCGCGATAAGCGCACTGGCCGGAATCGGTATTGTGTCTCTCTGGCAAGAGTATCGCCGGCGCGGTTCACGGATGTGGTGGACTCTTCCACTGTCCTTGCTCATCGCCGGGGGTATTGAGGCCCGCATTCTGTCGTCGTACCCCTCCTGGTCAAGCTGGCTCACGCCGCTTGTTGTCGCGGCCTGTGTCCTGGCGGCAATCGCGCTGATTGTCTTCCGCCTGCGACCTCTCGGAACCATGCGCCTGGCCGTCGCACCGGCCGTCGTTGCCGTGCTCGCGCTCATGGCGCCGGCCACGACGTTTGCGGCGTACACCATGCAGCACACACAGACGGGCGCCATCCTTCGCGCCGGTCCCACTGCCAGCGGCACAGCCAACGGTCAGGGCGGATTCGGCGGACCCGGTGGTGGGTTTGGTGGACCTCCCAGCAACGGTTCTTCACGACCGAACAATGCTCCCCCCACTTCTCCCAACGGGAACGGAGCGACCGGACAAGCTGGACCGGGTGCCTTTGGTCCACCCCCCGGTGCAAATACGTCACAGGGCACTGGCAGTCGAGCGCAGTTCGGTAGTGGATTCGGCCAGGGCGGCAATGGTGGACCGGGTGGACAGACGAGCAGTGCGCTTATCAAGTACCTTGTCTCCCACCGCGGCACAGCCAAGTATCTGGTTGCGACGCCGAGCTCAAATGAGGCCTCTCCCATTATTATCGCCACCGGCGACCCGGTTATGTCTCTCGGTGGCTTCACCGGCAGCGACCCAATCCTCACGACAGCGAAGCTGGCGTCACTCACCAAGCAAGGCGTCGTGCGCTACTTCTTGCTCGGCGGTGGTGGTCCGGCTGGTAGTAACAGCCTCACAAGCTGGATTCAGCAGCACTCCAAGGTCATCTCTGTCGGCGGCACCCAGCTCTACGAGTACACGGGTTAGGTATGATCGCTACCTCCGGCCTCCCAACCCGGATTCGCTGCTTGTTCCTTTCGCAGGCCGCCCGTCCCCGCAGTGTGCGCGGGCGGGCGGTATGCCGGAACCGATTGAGGAACGGAGCATTAGCGCCGGTTTGTGAAGCGGCTGTTTAGGAGCATCATGCCCGCAATGACGACGCCTTGAGCAATGTACTGGGAAGCAGCGGGGACATTCAGGACTCCGAGAATAGTGTTCAGGAAGGTAATGACTATCACGCCGGCAGCCGTCCCACTGAGCGTCCCGATGCCGCCTGTAAAGGCCGTACCGCCGATCACCGCTGCGGCGATTGAATTGAGAGTCTCCGTATCGCCGATCCCGATTGAGGCGAGTCCCACGTATGAGGTGAGAATGAGCCCAGCCACCCAGGCGCACAAAGCGCTGACCACGTAGGCCGACACCACATACCAGGATGAGCGAACTCCTGAGAGCCAGGCAGCTCGCGGATTGGCGCCCACAGCGTAGAATCCGCGTCCATAGACCGTTCGGTAGAGCAATATTGCCGCAGCAGCCCAGACCGCCATCCAGAGCAGGAAATCCCAGGGCGCGACGTTGCCGCCCAGCCAGCCGTTTGCGAGCTTCAAGAACCCCGGAGATGCGTTCCCGGACGGCTGGCCCTTGGTGTAAATAAAGTACGCTCCCTGCACAATGGTCCCCATGGCGAGAGTGGCCAGGAGCGCGGGTACCCGAAGAATCGCCACCAGAAGGCCGTTCAGGATCCCCACCAAAACCGCAGCAAGCCCGGAGATCAAGAGAGCGAGGACGATATTGCCGTCCTGCCCGTTCATGGCCACCGGCACGATCACGTTGGTGAGATTGATGACAGGGCCGACCGACAGGTCAATGCCGCCGGACAGCAGCACGAATGTCTGCCCGATCGCGGACACACCGAGAGGCGAGGCCTGTCCCAGGATGTACAAAACCCGGTGGAGACTAAAGCTGCTCCAGGAAACGACAGCCAGAGCCACCAACATGGCGACGGCCAGAGCGTACCGCGCCAGAAGATCGACCCTAAACGCAATCTTCCGGCTTCGTTCCGCCGGGGGATTGACGGCCGTCACGGGGTCCGTTCGCCGAGCATGTACTGTGGGACGATGCGTCGAATGTTGATTCGGCGTACGTCACCGGCTGAATACAGCAGGAGCGCGACGATCAGTATCAATCCCTTGGCCACGTACTGGTAGTACGAAAAGATATTGAAGATGTTGAAGAGATTGTCAATAAGAGACAGCAGCATCGCGCCGGCGACGGCTCCCAAAAGCGAGCCTCGTCCCCCTGTTAGCGCCACGCCTCCCAGCACAACCGCGGTGATGGAATCCAGCGCGTACGGGTCACCGGAGAGCGGATCGCCGGTATAAATGCGACCCAGCAGTGCGAGACCGGCGACAGCGGCCAGCAGTCCGCTGACCGCATAGACCAGAATGGTTGTCTGCTGCCAGCGAATGCCGGACTTCGCCGCGTTCGGTGGACTACCGCCCGTGGCATAGATGCTGCGGCCGATCGCCGTCGCGGACAGCACGAACCAGGACACAGCTGCCACCACCACGGCGAGGATGAAGAAGAACAGAGGAATCAGGCCGATTCCAAAATTCAACAGGTCGTTCATGGTTGAGGCAAGTGCACCACCGGGGCTGGACAGAATGAGTAATGCAGCTCCTTTGGCCAGAGCGAGGGTTGAGAGCGTCATGATCAAAGGGTTGATGCCCAGGATCACACCCGCGCCGTTGACCAGGCCAATAGCCAGGCCAATTCCCAAGACGATGGCAACATTAACTCCGAAGCTTCCACCGAACGTGGTATAGGATGCTGCCACGACGGTGGCCAGACTCATGACCGAGCCGACCGAGAGATCGATGCCGCCCAACAGTACGACCATGCACTGGCCGCAGGCGACGATGATCAAAGGAGCCATGACTGCAAGAAGATTGCCGACGTTGATGCTGGAACGGAATGGCTCCGAGAT
>DASVZE010000026.1:0-2221 GCA_036391775.1 Chloroflexota bacterium
CATCGCGCTATCGCCGTCCAGCGCTACCGTGTCACCGTACGGACTGCGGGCGGGCATTCCTGGTCGGATTACGGGCAGCCATCCGCCATCCATGAGCTTGCGAGGGTCGTCACGCAGATGACCAGCCTGACGCTTCCCGGAACCCCGCGCACGAGCCTCAACGTGGGCGTCATCTCAGGAGGGACGGGCGTGAACGTCCTGGCGTCGGAGGCCAAACTGGAGCTGGATATCCGCTCCGAGAGCCCCGAGGCGCTCGACGTCCTCAGCGGGCGCGTGCAGGAGATTGTCCGCGCGGCGAATCGGATCGGGGTCACGAGTGAGATCCAGTTGATCGGGAAACGCCCGGCGGGACACATCTCGGAGAAACATCCGCTGGTCAGGCTGGCTGAGCAATGTCTCGCGGAGCAGGGCCTGAAGGCAACCTTCACCTCCGGCTCCACCGACGCAAATATCCCATTAAGCCGCGGCTACCCGGCGGTCGTCCTCGGCATCACGACGGGAGGCGGGGCGCATACCGTGCAGGAATTCATCGATACCGCGCCGGTCCAGCTAGGGATGGAACAGCTGGTGAGTTTTGTCGAAAGGGTCTTTGGGGAGGGTGGTTAGGGAGTTGGGGAGTTGGGTAGTTGGGTGGTTACTGAGCGTTGAACGAATAACTTCCCTACATTGCTGTCATTGTGAGCTCGCGGAGGGCGGCATCCAGCCGCCGCTCCGCACCCCGAGGCAAGCAGCCGAGGGGAGCGTAGGATAGATGGGTCCGCGCACGATGTGCCTTATTTTGATTTTTTCGATCGTCTGGCGAGCACATATTGCACCGAAGGGCTTAATGGCTTATCCTTTCGGTGAGGGCAGCCGAACCAGCAACACGGCCGGCGCATCCCTTCCTTGAGTTCACTGATCGTCCGATGAACATGCTCCTTTCTCGTCTCGTCCAGCTTGACGAAGGTAACCCAGCATATCCACTCATTGCGCGCAAGCGGCGTAAGATCCTCCCATATTTCCAGCGCTGCCCGATCGGATAGGAGAGCTTTTCGTAGATCCGTGGGCACTTTATGTACGACACCGGGTGAGATTGTCTGGCTCATATTCGTGTTCTACCAAACGGGCGGTTTCAGGACGCGGGGCTGAGTGGATGATCCTTCCTACTGCATTTCTCTCAACTACATTTCTTTTCTGTCCTGTCTTGGCTCTGGTAAGCCACCAGTTTTGACCTTTTTAACAGGCTGTGAAATTGTACGACGCGGCGCGAATATTCATCGACTGCCGGTTGTGATTGCGCCTGCACGCTCGTAGTTCACGACAATGACGCTTTTCGGGGTGACCTGGCTTTCCGTCAGCTTGAACGCCGCCGGGATCGTGCCATCGGCAAACAACCGCTTTCCGCCACCCAACGTGATCGGATAGATCATCAGCCAGAATGCATCGACCAAGTCATGCTTGATAAGCGTCTGCATGAGATTACCACTTCCCCAGACGTGCACATCTGGCCCTTGCTGTTGCTTGATTTTGGCGACTTTTTCCGCAATATTTCCGTTTAGGAACACGGACGGTTGCCATTCGTGAGAAGTCATGGTATTCGAGGCGACGTACTTGGTTGCCGTCTTGACCCCTGGCCATGTGTCCGCATGTTGCGGCCAGTACCGCGCCCAAATTTCAAAGGTTTTGCGCCCTAGCAACAGGTCGAACGGCCTGTTCAGCTGCATTTTCATGACGGTTTCAAGAACATCGTCGGAATAGGGTGCTACCCACCCGCCATGCGCGAAGCCGCCGCTGGTGTCTTCGTCTGGCCCGCCTGGGCCTTGAATGACACCGTCAAGGGAGATTTGTTCAAGTGCAACAACTTTTCTCATCACGGAGTTCTCCGAACAACTGGATTACGATCTGGTTGGCTCTCTTAAGTACGTAAACAACGTCTCGAATGTTATGCTGTGCACGAACAATCCACGTCCCGGCGGCCGGGTCGCCGAGCTTGATCGTTACTTCTTCAACAGACTGGAGGATTTTGATCTTTCGATCGTCAGTAGGCATGGGGGGCAGCATGTAGAAAGTGGAGAGCGGTAATGGATCATGGGGAATGGATCATAGGGAATTGGAAATAGGAAAAGGGAAACCGCCGGGTGCGCCTGATCACCCAATTACCCGATCACCTGATTGCGAATCCCTGCTCACGACTCTCCACACTCGATTCTCGTCTACCTGCCCGGCCGTAGGCGGGGTCGAT
>DASVZE010000027.1:0-12533 GCA_036391775.1 Chloroflexota bacterium
CAGGCCGAATGGGCCTTCCGTTGCCGGAGTGACGTCGTACTCGCTGACGCAATTGAACCCACACGATGGCATCATGTTGCCGTAGGCGTGTCCGGGCGCCGCGTTGGCGGCCGATCCCAGGGCGATGACGAGGGTGGAAAGGCCGGTGAAGAAAACGGTCCTGAGCTTCATGAAATGCGACATGTGTTGCCTCCTTGTCACCGTTGACTCGCTCGATCCGGAGCCCGCCGCTCCGACTGTCTCGAGCGTGAGAACACCATACCTTCGTGAGCGTTGGGTCTCCGTTTGGTCCGGCGACGGGGCATACTGTGTGTGACGAACATGCGATTGGACCGGTATCCATGTCATGACTCAGGTGCGCATCCTTGGACCCTTCGAGCTCGTTCGAGACGGGGCGGCTGTCGATACTGCCGGCTGGCAGCCGCGAGCGCTCACCCTCTTCAAGCTGATTGCCAGCGCTCCGGATCGCCGCCGCTCGCGTGATGATCTGATCGATGTGCTCTGGCCGGACGCGACACCCGACGCAGGGGCCAGCAATCTGCGCTACACGCTTCACCTTTTGCGCCGCGCGCTAGGAAGTATGGATCCTTCTCCAGTGCTGTACCAGGCAGGCTGGGTCTCGCTCAATCCGGCGTACACCTGGGAGATAGACCTGGATCGGTTCAACGCTCTCATCCACGCCGCCGGCGACAATCTGGAGCAGCTCGAAGCCGCTGCGGAGCTCTACCGCAGCGAGCCGTTTGAGGAAGATCGCTACGAGGACTGGGCAATGCCGCTGCGCGAAGGCGTGCAGCGGGCATGGCGCGATCTCTGCCTGAGGCTCGCGCATGGATATAAGGAACAGGAACGGAACGAAACTGCCGCAGGGTGGTACGAGCGCTTCCTTCAAAGCGACCCGCTAGACGAGGAGATCGTCCAGAAACTCATCTCTTTGCTGATTGGCAGTGGGCGCCAGACCGAGGCATTGCGCGTCTTCCAGAGGTTCGAGCAACGCTTGCGGGAAGAGCTCGATCTCGGACCAATGCCCGAGACAGTAGCTCTGGTCGAGCCTATACGGAATCAGCGCAGGACGGTTGCGGCGATTATGCCGCGGAGCGAATCGAGCGCTGGCCTCGTTCCAGTGCCGGTCACGCCCAGCTATTTCATGGTCGGTCTTCGTACGCTGGCCGGACGCGAGAAGGAGCTGCATCATATCTTAGGCCTCCTTCCCGAGGAAGGAGGCCGCTCTCCCTCAGTGAGCGCTCGATTGCTTCTGGTCGGCGCCGATGCCGGAATGGGCAAGACGCACCTGCTGAGTGAGGTAAGCCGTCTCACGCGTGAGCGAGGCACACTGGTGCTGGCGGGAGGCTGCTATGAAGAGGAAGGACGCCTACCGTATGGTCCATTCCATGACGCATTGTTGGACTTTCTTCAGGCCCAACCTGATGTCGTGCTGGACGGGCTGGGGATGGAACTTCTCTCGCCGCTGGCCGAGATTGTCCCGGAGCTGAGGAGTCGCCTTCCCGAATTGCCTCGCATCCAGGCCGGTGATCCTCAGGCGCTGCGGCTTCAGCTCTTCTCCACGATCGCCCAGATCCTGCAACAGATCTCGGCTGGCACACCGCTCCTGCTGGTCCTTGATGATCTGCACTGGGCGGACGACGCGACCCTGCAGTTGCTTCACTTTCTCCTGAGACAGGCAAGGATGGAGCGCGTCCTCATGGTCGGCGCCTTTCGCAGCGACGAGGTCCCGGCGAATGGCTGGCTGGATCAGCTTGTCAAGCGGGCCGACCGTGAAGAGGCCTTTGAGCTCATTCGGCTCTCACGGTTGGATCAACCGGATATTGCCCGGATACTTGAGGACCGGCTGGGCGGAAGGTGTGATCCGGGTTTGGTTGCAGCGTTGTACCGGCGCTCGACGGGTAACCCCTTTTTCTCGATCCAGATGGCGCGGCTGCTGGGCCAGGCCGGACAGTTGCAGCGGGAGGGCGAGCGCTGGTCGCTCAAGCCTGGGTCATCCATCGATCTTCCGCCCGCCGTCCAGGACACCCTGGCGCGACGCCTGCGCTTCATCTCAGCGGACGAGCGGCTGATTCTCTCGATTGGCGCGGTCCTTGGCCGAGAGTTCGATTTTGCCGCACTCGAGGCAATATCGGAAAAGGATGAGGACGCGCTTTTTACGCTGCTCGACGGCGCTCAGGACGCTGGCCTGATACGCGAGACGGGAGATGGTTATGCCTTCGTCCACCCCCTGCTATGGGAGGTGATGTATAGCCGAGTTCCCGATCAGCGGCGTCGAAGGCTGCACGATCGCGCCGGACTTGCGCTGGAGCGCTTGTACGGAGAGGCCGTGGAAGAGAAGGCCGCCGAACTTGCCTGGCACTTCCTCGAGAGCGGCAACCGAGAACCGGCGCTGCGGTACAGCCTGGCCGCGGGCCGTGCCGCGGAGCGCGTTGTAGCCCATGCCGAAGCCGATCGGCACTACCGTGCAGCGGTGAACCTGGCCCGCGCAGTGTGCGATCAGGAGAGAGAGGCCGAGGCTCTTGAGATGCTTGGAGGCATCCTCAAAGCGATCGGCAAGCTGGATGAGGCGATCACGATGCTGCAGGATGGCATTCAGGTGTATCGGGAGCTAGGAAACGCGGCAGGTGAAGCACGCACAGCGGCTCAGGCCGCCATGACCTATTACTTTCAGGACGCTTTTGAAGAGGGACGGGAGTTCCTCCAACCTATCATCCAGCGTTTCGAGGAGCGAGTGGATCCGAATCACCCGTCGCAAGATCTGGCCGTGCTGTATGCGGCCCTTCCCCGAGTCCTGATGGGCCTGCCACATGAGGAGCTGGCCGCGGCGCGGCGGGCTGCTGAGCTGGGTCAGGTCACCGGAGACCAGAGTATCGTCGCGGCGGCATACCTTCGCCAGGGAACAGCCCTGGAAACAGGGCTCCGACGCCACGAGGAGGCTCTGGCTGCTTTTGAGAAGGCGATAGAGCTTGCCACCTCAATTGGAGATCTCTTCACGCTGGCCGCCGCCTATGGCTTCGCATCGGACTCCTTCCGGGCGCTGGGTGATTTTGCAAAGTGGTACGAGTATGCCGATCGGTCGGCAGAGGCCGTTGAGCGGCGCGGTGGTCTCGAGCAGATGGGTGGATTGATGTGGCGAGCGTACAACGGTGCTATTGCTGTGGGCGATTGGAACCGTGTGCAAAAGTATGCCGATCGGCAGATCGCACTGCAGCAATCATTGACAGGAGAGATCAGTGACCCTGCTCCGCTGTTCTGGCGGGCAGAAGTTGCGCTGCTGCGTGGTGACCTCGACGGTGCGGAGCGACAGTTAAGCGAAGCGACGGAACGTGCCAATGTGCACGGGAATGTGGACTACAAAATACGATCTGCTCTCTTGCTCGCCGAACTGGACCTGCTGCACGGCAATCCAGAGGCTGCACGCGATCGCTTACAGATGATGCTAGGCGTGCCGACCGCCGATCAGCCGGTTCAGCTATCGGCTAATCTCACGACCGACCAGGCAAAGGCGTTGCTGGTCCAGGCCTGGGCGCTGGCGGAAACCGGATCGGTAGCGGAGGCCAGAGCCGTTCTTCACTTCGTCAAAGTGGACAGCATCGAGAAGGTCAACGCGCTCGCGACGATTGATCGTCTGCGTGTCGAGGGTCATATTCTGCGAGCGGAGGGGTGCTTCGAGGAAGCGGTTGCCCGATTCCAGGAGTCCGCGACCAGAGCGCATCCCATGCCATATCCGTACGGGGAGGCGCGTGCCCTGTACTTCTGGGGATGTCTGTTGCTTGACGAAGGGTCTGGAATGGGCAAAGAAGATGGTGGTATGCCGCACGATAAATCGGGCGGAGCGTGCGCCCTGCTCCAGCGAGCATTGGGCATCTTTGACCGGTTGGGCGCAGCTCCATACGCCGATCGAGCGCGTGAGGCGTTGGCCCGTTGTGACGGCCGGCACGAGTAGCGATTTCTATTCAAAGGATGGACAGGTCGACTAGACCGTGTCCCTCCATCTCGATTTCTTTTCCTACCTTTATAAGCAGCGCCTCGCGAAATAGCGGCCCGCTGTGTACGAAGGTGTGATACTCGCCGCGTTCCCCACAGGGATCGATCTCGGGGCGCGCTTCGATCTCCGCCAGCAGACTGCGCTCAAGTGGCCGTCCCAGCCATTGGCGCGGCGTCCGCGCCAGATCGACGCTGACCATGAGTGGAATATACCCTCGGTCCACCACCTCGCGCACCAGTGAGAGAGGCGGATCGCCCCACAGCGGCTCGACGTGCTGGAATCCCCTTCCGACTGTGCGCTCCTCGTACCAGGCGCGGATATCCGCCAGGTGAATGTTGCCGAAAATCACACCGTCGATTCCGTCGGCCTTGAGCCGGTCCAGCACGCGCAGGAACACCGTTTCATAGTCGTCGGGATGAGTGGCGTCCTGCAGGAGTGGAATACCCAGCGCATCGGCCTGCGCGGCAATCAGTCCGGCCGGCACTCCATGGAACCGGACGCGGCCGGACACGCCCTCGTAGATGTTGAAGAGGCAGGCCACCTCGAGGCCCTGCCGCACAGCGCGATCCAGCGCCAGGGTCGAGTCCTTACCGCCGCTCCAGCTCAGGGCATAGCGTGTCATGGCTACAGGCGATTCATCGAGTTGTCCGGGATCATGCAGAGGTCGCAAGCGAGCTTGATGCCTTCCTGCATAGCGTCTCCTGTTATTGTCCTGATCTCTATGGCCAGCGATCCATAGGTAGCTCGGCATTGTATGCCGACGGGATGCGGGCCGGCATGACCCGTCCACGGGTAGTCCCGGCCGGAGACGAGCTGCACTCCGCTTTCTGCCACCAAATGCCGATAGCGAACGGTTCTATCCTCGATGCAGGAGGTGAAGAGGAGAGACCATAGTGCCCCCGGCCGAACGCGGCCCCTTTGGGCACCGAAGGATGAGTCGCCTACGACCGTTTAGAGCCGCATGAGCGCTGACATCTCGTGAAGGTCAAGGACTATAGTGAGGAAAGTACCAATCAGGCTAGCTGAAATGAGGTGCCGGAATGGCCTCCACCGCTCTTCTCGATCTCAACCGCTGCGGCCAGAGTATCTGGCTTGATTCCATCAGCCGCGAATTGCTCCGCTCCGGCACACTGAAGCGCCTCATCGACGAGGACGGCCTCAGCGGAGTGACGGCAAATCCCACCATCTTTGAGAAGGCGATTGTCCACTCGCAAGACTACGACGACGCCATTCGCCGCTTGAGCGCCCGTAATTACTCGCCCATGCAGGTATACGAGGATCTGGCGGTCGCGGACGTGGGTGCGGCCGCTGACCTCTTGCGGCCCGTCTACGATCGGACGGACGGAAAGGACGGATTTGTCAGCATCGAGGTCTCGCCCGACGTCGCGCACGACACAGAAGACAGCATCGAGGAGGCAGTGCGCTTCTGGACTCATCTGCATCGCCCCAACGTCCTGATCAAGATCCCCGCCACACCGCCCGGGATACCCGCTATTCAGCATTTAATTAGCGAGGGGATCAACGTCAATATCACACTCATCTTCGCCGTTGAGGTCTACGATCAAGTGATGGAGGCCTACCTGGCGGGACTCGAGCGACGCCTCTCAGACGGGCACTCGATCGGCCATATTGCCTCGGTTGCTTCCTTCTTTGTCAGCCGCGTCGACACACTGGTCGACGAAAAGCTGGAGGAGCGCGCCAAAGGGGCGTCCGGCGCCGAGCGAGAGAGTCTGGAGGAGCTGCGCGGCCAGGCGGCAATCGCCAACGCCAAGATCGCATACGCTCGCTTTGAGCGTGTGTTTGGGGGCAAGCGCTTCGCGCGGCTGGCGGAGCACGGAGCAATGGTGCAGCGACCGCTGTGGGCCAGCACCAGTACCAAGAATCCCCAGTATCCGGATACTCTCTATGTCGAACCTCTGGTTGGGCTAAACACGGTCAATACCATGCCCATGGAAACCATCGACGCCGTGCGGGATCATGGCCGGATCGCTTGCGGAACAGTTCAGGAGAGACTGGACGATGCATACGCGCTGATGAAGCACCTGGAAGCAGCTGGGATCAGCATGAGAGAAGTGACCGATCAGCTGACCAAAGAGGGCGTGGAGAAGTTCAGCAAATCGCTCCACTCGCTGCTGGAATCCATTAGCGAGCAGCAACACAGCCTGGCGAAGGTCTAAGGCAACATAACTCCCCTCTGAGGAGAACCAGGTGGACGACGCCATCGCGTCCGACACTGCTATTGCTCGCGAGTGGGACGGGAACGCCGAGTCGTGGGCCGCCGCCGTGCGGAGCGGTCGTGACCTCTACCGCGAGCATTTCAACAGTCCCGCCTTCTTGCACTTCATCGGGGATGTCGAGGGTAAGATGCTGCTGGATGCGGGCTGCGGTGAGGGCTACAACACGCGCATCCTGGCGCGGGCAGGAGCGCGGGTGACGGGGGTGGCCATCTCGGAACGGATGATCACCCGCGCCCAAGAGGAGGAGCGGCGCGTGCCGTTGGGAATCCACTACCAGGCTGCCTCGTTCACCGAACTCTCTGTATTCGGGGTGGACTCCTTCGATGCCGTCGTGTCGTTCATGGCCCTAATGGATGGCGCCGACCTCGACACGGTGGTGCGCGAGATTGCTCGAGTCCTGCGTCCCGGCGGTGAATTGTTCTTCAGCGTGCTCCATCCCTGCTTCGTGACGCAGGGCTTCGGATGGCTCTACGACGAGGCGGG
The DNA here is from genome assembly GCA_036391775.1 of Chloroflexota bacterium. GTDB lineage: Bacteria > Chloroflexota > UBA5177 > UBA5177 > UBA5177 > DASVZE01. The sequence goes on from DASVZE010000027.1 coordinate 6,712, forward strand.
AAGGGAAGTGGCGCTCCGCGTTGGCGGCTATTTTGATACCCGCCCATATATCGATCACTGGCACTTCGAGGGGATGATCGAGCACCCCGACTTCAGCGTGCCACGATTCCCTCGTACGCTCTCTCAGTACGTGAATGCAGTGACCACATCTGGGCTTCGACTCCAGCAGATCGAAGAGCCGCGACCAACCGAAGCTGCGTGCGAGCGGTTCCCATGGCTCGAACGGTGGCGAGAGCATGCCGCTCTGTTCCTCTACATCAGGGCAAGCAAGGATCGGACGTGAGGCCGGAGATACGCCCTTACGACCGCGAGTTGCCAGCCCTGCCTCCGTACAAGTACGGAGGCAGGGCTTTGTCGTCCCTTGTAGACTGCATGCAAGGAGGCGGTCATGACCGATACCGCGACCACCAGGCAGCGAGTTCTTTATAGCTTCGGGCAGATCGGAAATGGCGCCTACAACGGCATCAACAATGCCATTTTGAGTCTCTACATCAGCGGGTTCACCAGCAATCCGTTCATCATCGGTTATCTCTCCAATAGCCGGACGGTCGAGGGAGTGGTGGTCCAGCCGTTGGTCGGACGGATGAGCGATCGCACGACCAGCCCATTGGGGAGGCGGCGCCCGTTTATCCTCTTCGGCGTGCCGTTGTCGGTCTTTTTCCTGGTGTTGGTTCCTTCCTTCGGTCATACGGGCCATGCTGCGCTCCCCTTGATCGCCGCCTCGATCATCCTGTTCTCCATCACCTGGAACATCGCTCAGGATCCTTACTCGGCGCTCATGGTCGATATGACGGCGCCCGAGAAACGGTCGAAATTCAACGCCATTCTGTCGATTCTCGCCCTGTTGGGGCAGGTCGGCATCGTGGCATACGGCAGCTTTGCCGCGCTCAAGAAGAACAACATTCCGGACGGAATCTTCTATATCTGCGCGGCGATTATGCTCCTCAGCTACGTCGTCGTGTTTGTCGGCGTGCGAGAGCCGAAACAAGCCGCGCTGGAGGCGCAGCAAGAGAACAAGATCCCGCTGCGCCAGTATGTCGCCGAGATGCGAGTCTTCCGGGAGGCGTTCAAGCTGCTGATCAGCATCTTCTTCCTGTGGAACGGCCTCAATGCTATCCTGCCCTTTATCGCGATCTTTCCTACCAAGATCGTCCATGCCAGCAAGTCGCAGGCATTGATCGTCTATGTTGTGATCATTCTTTCCAGCGCTGTCTTTGCGTATCCCTTCGGCAAATTGGGCGCGCGATACGGCAACCGCCGGATGATCGTGGTTGGCACCGCGTTGTTGATCGCCGCGGCGCTGATCGGTCTGGTGGTCTCGACCTACATCATGCTCTTCCCGCTGGCGATTCTGGCAGGGTGTGGCTTCTCCGCCACCACAGTCCTCACCTACCCCTACCTGTCACAGCTTGTACCCGAGAGCAAGATAGGGGTATTCACCGGCCTGCAGACCGCCTTCTCGGCCGTTGCGGTGCCGATCAGTACCCTGGTGACGGGCGCATTGATCGAGCTTTTCGGCTTCCGCAGCATCTTCGCCATGCTCGCAGTTATGATGATCGCCGATGTCATGTTCCTTGTCTCGGTTGACGAAGCAGCCGCGCATCGGCAGGTTCGCGCGGTGGAGGAAGAAGACGAGCGACTCGCGGCAAACGCACTGGCGCTCCCCGTTCTCTGACTGTCACATCTGGAGAAAACGTCGCGTTGGAATAGATAGAGCGGGCCCGCCGCTCACAGTTTGTCCCTCTCACCTCCAGGAGACCTGAGATGCGTCGTCTTGTTCTAGGCATCATCTTTATGCTGCTCTCCGTCGTGGCATCGAGCGCGGCCGTCGCGCCGTCCCCCGTCCACGCCCAGACCTACACTGTCAACCCGATGGTCAGCGTCTCTCCGAGTACAGTCCCGGTGGGGAGTACCACGATCGTATCGGGTACCGGATTCACGCCGAATTGCTGGGTCTTTGTGTACTGGCAACGGCCCGATATCTCGACCAACGGTATCTGGGTCTTCTCCAGCACCACAGGTACACTGTCTTTCACGCTCGGATTCAACCCGGCGCACGGAGCGGGCACGGAGTATATAGCCGGATACGATTCGTCCGCCAACCGGTGGTCACCTTTCTCGGCGATCACCGTTACATCGGGCACCACCTCCGGAGCCCGAGCACTCGCTGCCTCGGTCAATCCTATTGCTGCGGGGGCCACTACCACGGTCACGGGAACCGGTTTCTCTCCCAACAACGTGGTCTATGTGCAGTGGACCCGGCCCAACGGCAGCGCCGGACACACCTTTGTCTATACCGATGCGGCCGGCATGTTCTCCTTCCCGCTTGGTTTCCTGGCCAGTAATGGCTGTGGGACGGAGGCAGTCGTTGCCTTTGATTACGGAACCAATCAGTGGTCTACGCCCTATGGAATCACCGTTACCGGTTGCTAGCCGCCCGGTGCCTGCTTGGAATCCTGACGTTCTCCCTGGCCGTTCTGTCCGCGGAACCACTTCCCGGCAGAGCGGCAGGGCAGCCGTCAGGGGCGTCGGCCCGAGCGTTCGTCTCCACCATTTGTAGGCATCGGCATCAGGTTGACAAATCGAAGTAACACCAGGAAGGGGCTGGATCCGGTTCCCAGCCCCTTCCTGGCTTAGAGCTCTCAGGCCCTCCGGCCCTATGTGCGGTCTTAAAGCACCGTGGTTCCGATGGCTGTGTGCTTATCCGGCACGGCGATGTGCTGCAGCGCGTTCAACATGTGATCCACTGTCTTCCCGCTATGCGTTAGAACGATGATTGCTGTTCGGCTATTAAGGAAGAGGCGCTCCCCGGCTGCCGCGCCTTTATCCGTTCCACTTGCCTGAAAAACCTCGCTGTCGTTTGACACGGTCTTGAACAGTGATTCGGGGGAGATGAGACCGCAATCCAGAACGGACTGATCCCAACGATTGAGATCGTCGACCGTTGCGTAGACTTCGGGCAGACCTGTGCTCGATTGCCGGACGCTGGTATGGTTCATTCCCAATGGCCGGAACATATTGCGTTCCATGTACGTGGCGTACGACTCGCCGGAGACACGCTCGATCAGCGTGATGGCAGCGCGCTCAGTGGACGCATCATGCCGCGCTCGCACGGTAGATCGAACACCCAAATCGACTTTTCCGTGCTCCGCGAGTTGTTCGATGGCGGCTGCGGTGAGGAGATCGGTCACCCCCGGCAAAGCGAACGCGGTGTTGATGCTATTGGTGCGGTCAGAAGGTCCGTAGACCTTGCGCAGCACCACAGTGCCGGCCTGCAGTACCAGGACCACTCCGCTGAAGTGTAGGTTGCGAGCTGCGTGGCTCGCTGCTGCGTCGAGGCGACCGGCGGCAACCTGCCGGCTCTGGGACGTAGTGTGGCCGTATACGGGGTGAGCGGACGCGCCTTCCGGTGTATGGGCTGCAATGCCGGCGGCTGTGAAGCTGAGGACTGCTACGGCGATTCTCGTGGTCTTCATCGTTCGGCTCCTTTTGCTTTCTTAACGTCGAGGGCAACGCCTCATCTGACGTACAGTCTGCTCCTGTGAGAGCCAACCCACCACGAACGCCATCTGCACATTACCTGCACAATCGGACCCATTAATCGCAGGCACGCATCTTGCAAGCAGATGAACACTTACTGACATTTGGCGGGAAGCGGAAGAGGGTTGTTGTCATGGACATGCTCTGCCCGAATTGCGGACATGAACTCGTCCCGTATCGCACGGTTCAACAGAAAGCACATACGCGCGACGTACACCTGGAGTGGAGCATCTGCAGCCGCTGCCGTCATGTCGCGCTGAATGACTGGTCGTTCCAAGAGCCGCTTAAGGCGGCAGCCGGCACCGAGCGCAAAGTGCAACGAAAGAAACGAAAGGAGCCAACCCAGAATCTCTTTTCGCCCTGGACGCCGCGGGCGCAGCGAGCCTAACTCCGAGTGCCGGGTGCTCCTCCCCCGATCTGGTGGAGTGATTGTTGGATCCAGGGCACCGGTGTTTTCCAGTCCTTGCTGAAGAAGCCGTACCAGTCGAGCGCTCCATAGACCCGTGTGCCGGCGGTCGATTGCGTTCCGTTGGCCGACCAGTACGCCCAGGGTAGATGCTTGCTCGCAAGGTATTGAACCAGGCTGGAGAACCACTGACCTTGCGAACCGGGAGCCGTATCCGAGACGCAGGTTGCTTGCGTATTGCACGTGCCGAACTCGCCTATCCAAACCGGCGCGGCATATGGCATCGCCGGGTTATCGGTGATATAGCCCCAGTACTGCTCCCAGGTCTGCATCAAGCTGGATGGTGTGGTGGCGGCATTGAACCAGGGGCAGCCGGAGGCGCAGTTGTCAGGTCCGTAGTCGTGCACCGAGTACACTAGCCGATCACGGGCGGATGCTCCGTCGGCAAACTGTAACACCACCGGATGCGTTTGCACCCCCATCAGGTTGCCGCCCCACCAGTAGCTCTGGCTTCCGTTATAGAACTGTACGCCCTCCACCATGATGAGCAGGTGAGGATTGGCGCTCAGGATCGCGTTACCGGCGCGCTCGGCTGCCGCCAGCCAGTCGGTCGATGGGTTTCCGTCGCCCCAGGTAGCGGGTCCGTGCGGCTCGTTCCGTAGGTCTGCGCCGACGACCACGTCGTTCACCGCATAGCGCTGCGCCAGAGCACTCCAATCCGCCACAAACGAGCTGTCCGGATACGCGTCCGTATACCACAATCCATTAGCTTCCGCGCTCCAGCCCGCCTCCGAACGGTGATCGTCCAGAATGACCGACATGCCAAGTGCGCCGGCATAGTTAATGATGCGGTCCAGAATGTCGAGCGCGTGCAGCCCGGCCAGCTCCGGATTCGCCCCGATGTGAGCGGTGATGACGGGGTTCTGCTCAACCAGCTGGTTGGAGAACGGAATGCGAATAGTGGAGTAGCCGAGACTCTGCATCTCCGTCAGGATCGTTTGGTAGGGGACGAAATCAAGTCCACCCACCACAAAATCTTGCTGATCTGCTCCGTACCAGTTCAGAGCAGCCGGCTGAATATGATTCCCCGCGCCGTCCACAATGCTCGCTCCCTGCGCCTGGAACCAGGTCGGTACGTTGGCCATGGTGGCCTGGGCCACGGCCGCCATGGCAATGGTCTGGCGGGGCGCCGCAGCCAGCGCCACCAGCACATTCTGCGTACGCAGCAGATAGACTGCCTCTCCACTTCCCTGCCATGCTTGCGCGGCGTCGGAAAGGGAGAGATAACCCCGCTTCCAGAGCCCGGGTTCAAGAGGCAGAGATTTCAGCCAGTGGGCCTTGTTGTTCCTGGCGGCCAGACTGGACCATGCCGCCGCCGCATCTTGCGCACTGGGGAAGAGCGATGTCGACTCGTACCATCTGCCGTGGCCCGGATCGTTGCTCGTCTCCACGTAGCGCGATACCGTGCCGGCCGGGACGAGAGCCGGCTGATTTGCCGCTCTGGCAGCCAGGGGCGAGGCTCCGGGACGGAAAACACCGCCATCCAGCACGGCATGTGCTCCGGCCGGTGCGGCGCCTGGCGCAAGCAGTGACGGGCTCTTGACCACCGGTCCCGTGCCCCACGGAGCGACGGAGACGGCTGGTTGAGTGGGCGCGGTAGTGGGAGGCTGATCGGTGAACAGGTGTGTAGCCAGAGCATTCGACACCTGTCCCACGTGCCAGAAGTACCAGAGACCGTTTGCTGTTCCGGCCGCGCTGGTGTGTGGGTTGAGGCGCAGGCGGAGAGTGACGACCAGCGGACCACGCTGCAGTACGGCATACATATCTCGATGGCGATCGCGCTCGGTGACTGTAGTAGCCGGCTGCCCAAAGAGGC
>DASVZE010000028.1:0-4007 GCA_036391775.1 Chloroflexota bacterium
CCGCTCGTTGGCGCAGATATTCGTTGGACTGAGCGACCATTCGCCAAAACGGTATTTCGGTCGAGGCGCTACCACGCAGATACGACTGTAACGTTGCCGACAGCGCCGCCAATATCAGTTTGTCCAGGCGCATGGCGCGCGCTAGCGGGTGCCGTTCAATCCGCCGTATGGGTGCCTCCGTGCCTGCAAGTATTCCTGACTGCGGCCCTCCGAGCATCTTGTCGCCGGAAAAGGCCACCACATCTGCTCCATCGGCAATCGCTTCGATAGGTGTGGGTTCGTGCCTCAGTCCAAAACGTGCCGTGTCCAGCAGGGCACCGCTTCCGTTGTCCGCGATGAGAAGAAGATCTCGTTCGTGTGCAAGTGCTGCCAGCTCAGATATTGACGGCTCATCGGTGAAGCCCACGATCTGGAAGTTGCTGCGGTGAACGTGCAATATGGCGGCGCTGCGCGCGGTAATGGCGCTGTCGTAATCGTCAACTCTGGTGCGGTTGGTCGTTCCAACCTCGACCAATCGCGAGCCGCTCTGGGCGAGTATCGCCGGGATGCGAAATCCGCCGCCGATTTCAACCGCTTGCCCCCGGGACACTATGACCTCTTTGCCACGTGCCAGGGCAGTGAGACACAGCAGAACGGCCGCAGCGTTGTTCGTAACGGCAGTTGCAGCTTCAGCGCCGGTTAGCGCTCGCAACACGGCCTCCAGGTTGGAGTTCCGCCGACCCCGCGCCCCGGTTTCTAGGTCAAGCTCGACATCTGAATAGGAAGAGGTGCGCTGGAGAGCCTGTATTGCCTCCTCTGACAGACGCGCCCGCCCCAGGTTCGTGTGAAGCAGGACACCGGTTGCGTTCAGCACGTAGCGCGGAGCCGGCGTCCATTCAGTAGTGATTCGCCGGAGCACTTCCAGCGCAAGCTCGTCCACGCCGGTTGACTTACCGCCAGATGATGTCTGACGTCGGGCGGAATCCACTGTCTCCCGAATGAGGCGCACGAGTGGCTGGTGCGCATAAGTCTTGACCGCGTCTTCTAATACTGGACTGCGCAAAATGGCATCGACTGAAGGCGGGGCGCGAAGCGGGCGCTCCACGCCCATATCGGTCACCTGCTCGCTGCTATTAGTGGAAAACGAAGTACGCGATCACCAGGATGATGACCATAGACGGAGCAAGTATGCCGAGTAACCGCAAGTCGTGACGCAGGTAGTTGTAGCTTACCGCGGCAAGCTGTGGCCGGCGGGGAGCAGGACCCCGGCGCTGCACCGCTACGCTGGGTGACGCCGGCATCTGCGCGGCAGGCGCGGGGGCGACAGCAACTGCACCGTTTACCTCGGATTCCGGCGAAGCCGTCGCGATACCTGACGATGCGGTTGGACGTCGCGGCGGTGGTGCCTTTCGGCGGGGAGGTGCACGGCGGTTTGCTTTCTTTGGCACTGAAGCAGGGTCTCCTTGGGGAGGTATAAGCTGCCACCCGGGTCATCGTCGTTCCAATATGTCAAGTGCGGGCGGCCTACGTATTATACACGGCTCCTGTACCCCAGAGACTGGCTATACTGGACAACGGGAAACAGTGTCGGATGGGGGATTAAGACTCAGTGAATTCGCTGTACAGCCAGCATGCCTTTATCTTCTGGCTCGCGCTTCTCGCCGTTTCCTTCTTGCTTGCGGTCTGGCTGGGCATTGTGAACGCCCGGAGCAGACGTACCGCCCAAACACTGAATGACCTTTTCGAGGGCGCGTCGAGCGAGAGTATCGGCCGCATGCTAGTCGAGTATCTCGGCACAGTGCGTTCCACTGCAGCCGACGTGCAGCGAATGCGACATCAACACGAGGCAATTACCGCCGTCATGCCATCAGTCATACGGCATGTCGGGCTGGTGAGGTTCAGTCCGTTTCACGATACCGGCGGCGACCAGAGCTTTGCCCTGGCCATACTCGATAGTCGCGCGGACGGTGTCGTGGTTACTGCTCTGCACTCACGCACTGACAGCCGACTGTACGCAAAACCCGTCGAGGGAGGACGGTCAACGTACTCACTCTCGCCCGAAGAATCCGAAGCCATTGAGCGCGCACTCAGGGCAACCGAGCCGCAAGCAGTCGCTCAGTAGGCGCGGCTCGCTATGACAAGCAGATTTGATGCGTCGGAGTCATACGGGTCGAGATCGTAGGATCCATACACCGCGTCCACGCTGAATCCGGCGCGACGCATGAGAAGCTCGAGTTGCGAACGATACATATAGCGCAGTCTAAGCTCGGTCTGAACGCGCTTCAGGTTTCCGGACGCCGACGCAATGTCGTACCAGAGCAGTAGTCTGAGTTGCTGTTCCGCCGCGTCGTCCCATGCGGCGGAAAATGAGGAGACGACATCGTCACCCAGACTCCGATTAAGCCGAAGCCGGACCTCCCCGTTTGCCCCCCGGTCAGCCAGAGTCAGTGGATTGGACACGTCGACGAGCAAGGTGGCGCCGGGAGCCATCAGCGCGCCTGCCTCTCTCAACGCCGACAGCACCGACGCGTCGTCTGGAAAATGCCAAAGTAAGTTCAATGGCATCAGCACTGTCGCAAAGCGGCGCTCCAGGGATAGACCACCGAGCTCTCCCAGCAATAGGTGGGCGTGAGGAGAGTCACCTACCTTACGGCGAGCGTGCTCAAACATCGAAGGCGACGGCTCGATGCCCCACACTTCAAGTCCTGCGGCCAATAAGGGAACCATGATTCGACCCGTACCGCATCCTACCTCCAGTACAGGTCCGTTCTGCGCCATACTGAGATAGAAGGCGACGTCGTCCTTGAATTCCTCATGCTCCCAATCGTAGAGAGCCGCGATATTGTGATACGGGTCCATACGTCCAGACGGGGGAAGTGTAGTCTAGAGGGGATGGCAGGAAGCAGCGAGGGATATCGTCATGGCGGACAGTAGGGGCCAGGTTCTAGTCGTCGACGACGAGCAAGACATCGTCGAGTTTCTAACGACCGTCTTGCAGGACGAGGGATATACCACCGAAGTAGCGCATGACGGGCGTGAGGCGCTGACAAAGCTACAGGAAAGCACCCCCGCCCTGATGATTCTCGACCTCATGATGCCCCACGTTAGCGGCTTCGAGGTGCTGGACGCCATGCGCTCGATGCCGCGAAGCTCTCGGCCGTCGGTTATCGTGCTAAGCGCCAAGTCGACTCACCAGGATATCGTGGACGCTCTCGAGCGAGGAGCGGACGACTTCATTCCCAAACCATTCGATCTTGAGGACCTTCTGCTGCGCATTCGAGTTTGGCTCGATCGAGCACAGTCGGCACCGCCCCGCAATTCAACAATACGGATTTTTACACTCGGGCCTTTTCGAATCTTTCGAGGCGACGATCTCCTTCTTGACGAAGACAGCGGAGACTCTCGCACACGCTTACTGCTCAAGTATCTCGTGACTGAGCTGGGCCATCCGGTTCACCGTTCCCAGGTCCTATATCTGCTCTGGCCCGATCTGGATGAGACCGAAGCCATTGCGCATCTCGACGATTTGCTCGTGAACCTAAAGAAGCTGATGGGACAGGACCGCCCGGAGCAGCCATACCTGCTCGATGATGCTGTGACTTTGACTCTAGATCCAGATGCCGACCTGTGGGTCGACGCGTACGAATTCGAAACGCAGGCAAGAATGGCTCAAGACGCACAGGAAGCCGGCGATGTCGAGATAGCGCTTGGTCTCTTCTTGTCGGCTCTTGCCATGTACAAAGAAGACTACCTGCGTGAGAATCTGTATGAGGACTGGCCGAGTGATCGGCGAGAAAAGCTACGGGAGCTCTGGATATCTTCAATGTTCCGCGTGGCGGCAATATGCGCGGATCGGTGCGAGTTCGCAGACAGTGTGCGCCTGATGAAAAAGGTGCTGGAGATCGATCCTTACAGGGAGAATGCGTACCAGGCGCTCATGCTATACCTCTCGCGGGGAGGACGCCGCGGCGAGGCCATCCAACTGTTTCGGTACGCCGAGCGGTTGTTCGCCCAACACCTGGCTGCCG
>DASVZE010000029.1:0-6441 GCA_036391775.1 Chloroflexota bacterium
GTCAGCGGTGCGTCCACTGCCGGCAGATCGATGCCGGCTCTCACCCCGACGTGACCGTAGTGGAGCGGGCCGAGGGCAAGGAGAGCATCGCCATCCTCCAGGTCCGTGAGCTGCGCGACACTGCCTCCTTGCGACCGTTTCAGGGCGCCCGGAAGGTGTACATTATCGCCGGAGCAGAAGCGTTGACAGCCCCGGCGGCGGATGCGTTGCTCAAGACGCTTGAGGAGCCGCAGCGGCAGGTGACGATTATTCTACTGTCTCCTGACGCCACGTCTCTTCCAGAAACCATTGTCTCTCGCTGCCGCCTGATGGCGTTGCAGCCAGTGGAGACTGAGAGGCTTGCGGACGCACTCGCGTCGCGGTCCGTCAGCCGCGACGACGCAGAGAAGATCGCACGACTCGCACAGGGTAGCGTGGGATGGGCGCTTCGGGCAGCGAAACAACCGAAGATACTAGAGCAGCAGGCAGAGTCGACTGCCAGACTGAGCCGGGTGCTCGATCTCGGGATGGAAGAACGCTTGCGTCTTGCCGAGGAAATGGCGGCGGACCGAAAGAGTCGGGTCTCAGTGCGGCGCAGCCTCGAGATTCTGTTGCTCCTGGCGCGCGACGTCCTTCTGCTATCCCAGAACCAGAGCCCTCGTTTCACTCCGCCCGAGCTGCAAGAGACATTGGAGAAGCAGGCGAGAAGATATAGGTTGGAGCAGATCTCCATGTACCTGGATGCAATACGAACAGCAATGATAAGAATCGATCAAAATGTCGACCCGCGGCTCGTGCTCGAAGCGCTTTTCGTGAGGTTGCCGTGAGCGGGGCAGGCATCCGTCTGCGCGGTGGTCGGCTTGTGTGGGTCAAGACAGGTAGTTACGAGGTGATGCCGCTCAGCCGCGTTACGGTGACAACGGAAAACGGCACGGTTGAGGGAGTGGCAGTAATTACACCAGGTCAGCTTTTGCGTCCTGTCGCCGTCTTTGAGGGGCGAGTCGTGCAAACTCGCGAGAATCTTGTGGACTTGCCGGATTGCAGCGAGCTGCCGCACGCCGAGCTGCCCTTTCTAGGCCAGCGCGTGGCGACCGCCGTGGGTGAGGGCTTTGTCGCCGCGCTTGATGTCCTCAAAGCGCGGGTGCGGGTCGAGTGCGAAGACGGTACGTCGGTCGAGATGGACGCGAGCGAGATCGAGTAGCATCTTTCTGCCGGAATACACTGAGTAGATCGTGCCTTTGAGCAGGGGCTCGTCGTTGCGGAGAAGGGGGCATGACCAATTCGACGTCCGGGTGGGAAGAGAGCGACTCCAAGTTTTTTATAGAGAACGGCGAAATACTCACGCCGTCACGCGCAGAGCAGTTCGACACGATTGCACAGCTGATACCGCTTGAGACTGACGAGGAGTTCATCGTGGCCGATCTCGCTTGCGGCGCGGGTCTCTTGTCGGCCGCGATTCTGGAGTATTACCCGCGCTGCCGGGTGTTAGCGCTCGATGGATCGCCGGCCATGTTACAAGCGGCCCGTGATCGGCTCTCTCACTTCTCCGGACGCGTGAGGTTTGAGGTATTCGACCTATTCGACCGGGGGTGGATGGAGCAGCTTCCCGGCGATCTCCGCTGTGTCGTATCTTCGCTGGCCATCCACCATCTCGACGGCGCCGAAAAGAAGGCACTGTTTCGAGGCATCTACCACCGACTTCCTTGCGGCGGGGCGCTGCTCATCGCGGACATCGTCGAGCCGGTGAATAAGTTCGCTCGCCTGGTGTATGCCGGCTCCTGGGATCGAGCTGTGAGGAAGCAGTCACGACGCGTGACCGGAAGCAAAGACGTGTACGATCGGTTCAGCGAGGGCTGGAATCACTTTGTCACACCCGACCTTGAATTTGATAAGCCATCGGGCCTTTTCGAGCAGCTACGCTGGCTCTCCGACGCCGGATTCAGCCAGGTAGATTGTTTCTGGCTCCGTGCCGGCCACGCGATCTACGGCGGATACCGCTAGCACCATCTCCAGCGGAGGCCATCCAGCGTGGACAGCCTCCGCCGACCTCGTCAGACTACCGGAAGGTAGCGCTCTAGCTCCCAGGGCGTGACTTGCATGCGATACTCGTCCCATTCTTCCCGTTTAGCTTCCACGAATCGTTCGTAAACATGCTCGCCGAGAGCTTCTTGGATGACCGGGTCGCGTCCAAGCTCCTCCAGAGCCTCAACCAGAGAACCGGGAAGCATGCCGATTCCGCTTTCGCGCCGGCGTTCCTCACTGAAGTGGTATAGGTTTTCCTCGATGGGTGGGGTTGGCATCAGCTTGCGCTTGATGCCGTCAAGGCCGGCTTTGAGCATGACGGCGAAAGCCAGGTAGGGATTGGCGCTCGGATCGGGACAGCGTAGCTCGATGCGAGCCGACTTCGGCTTGGCGGGCGTAATCTGCGGCACCCGAATGAGAGCGGAGCGATTTACCCGCGCCCAGCTCACATAGACCGGCGCTTCATACCCCGGCACCAGACGCTTGTACGAGTTCACCAATGAGGCGAGGATGGGGATCATACCGCGAGCGTGCTGAAGCTGTCCTGCAATGAAGTGCTTGGCGACGTCGGACAGCCCGTACTCGTCGTTGGGATCAACAAAGGCGTTTTGATCGGTCCCGCGGTTGAACAGGCTCTGATGCACGTGCATTCCCGAGCCGTTGACCCCGAAGATGGGCTTGGGCATAAAGGTAGCGTGGAGGCCGTGCTGCTCGGCTATGGCCTTGAGGGTGTACTTGAAGGTCACGGCATTGTCGGCGGTCAGTAGCGCACGGCCGTACCGAAAATCGATCTCGTGCTGGCCAATGGCAACCTCATGGTGTGACGCTTCGACGATGATCCCCATTTGCTCCAGGGCGTTGACCATCTCTTTACGCACTGATGATGCCAGGTCAGTGGAGAGATCGAAGTAGCCTCCCCGGTCGTGCGGCAGAGGCTCGTCGCGGCCGTTCTGTCCGGGTACCAGCAGAAAGAACTCTAGCTCCGGCCCTGTGTAGTAGTCGAAGCCCATTTCCTCTGCCTCGCGCAGGACGCGCATCAACACCTCTCGCGGATCACCGGGAAAAGGCTCGCCATTGGGCGTAAAGACGCGGCAGATAACCCGTGCCGTGGTATTCGGTCCTCGCTCCCACGGTATGACGCGGAAGGTCGATACATCGGGAAGCAAATACATATCCGACTCCGCGATGCGGGCAAATCCCTCGATGGACGAGCCGTCGAACCAGGTGCCGTGCTCGATTGAGTCTTTGAAATGTTCTTGCGTAATGGTGACGCTCTTCACGGCCCCCGTGATGTCCGTAAACTGCAAGTTGACGAAACGGACGTCTTGCTCTTCTACTTGTTTGAGGACGTCGTCAGGAGTTTGATCGGACATTGCGTTCCCCTTTCACGGTGCAGCCTCTGAGACAATCACAAGAATATAGCAATCAGCTATCGCGGAGGATGACCATCTTTGTCTGACCTGGACCGGCTGCATGAAACTATTCTCGCCTGTCGGCTCTGTCAAAATGCCGGCTTCATTCAACGGGCCGCGCCAGTGGTAGCGGGCCAGGCCGCCAATCGCTTGATGCTGATCGGGCAGGCGCCCGGCGTCACCGAACTGGAAGTGCGGCGTCCCTTCGCCGGCCGCGCGGGCCGTGAACTTTTTCGCTGGATGAGTTCCATCGACATTGCGGAAGACGAGTTCCGAAACCATGTATACATGACCGCGATCACCAAATGCTTTCCCGGCCGCACTCCTGGGGGTAGCGGCGATCGGCGACCTTCGCGCCGGGAGATTGAGCTCTGTCGCCCCTATCTCGAAGCGCAGCTCTCATTGATTCGTCCGGAGACCATCATGTTGGTGGGTGGGCTGGCGATCGAGCGCTACTTTCCTGGCCGTCCACTGTCGACTCTAATAGGCCGGAGCTTTGAGCGAGAAGGAAAGCGATACATACCATTGCCGCACCCTTCAGGCGCGTCGCGGTGGCTCAATGTACCGGAGCATCGAGAACTGCTGCGCCAGGCGCTGCTCCACGTTCAGGAGGAGTGGCGGCGCCTTGTGATTGGCTTACCCTATGGAGCGGCTGGATCTGTCAATTTCACAGACCATTTGCAACGTGTGCAACGGTAGAGACGTCCCCGCGTGCTCGTACGCTCTCTCTGACCAACACGGACGCTTCCTTGCTTGATTCAACTTTGCGGCACACGGGTGGCTCGTTCCCCGCAAAGTTGATGCGCGACAGACCCTTTGCTATGGTCGGGTGAGACAGTGTCCGCGGATAGTCTGACTTTGAGAGCCGGCGCTACGCTAAGTTTGAGCGCCGCAGGAGCAAGGAATGGACGAGAACACAGCTGGGGGCGGGACTATCCCGCCGGATGAGGATTTCAAAACCTCTGCCGATCAGACGGTGGAAAAGGTCGAGGGTGCTGCAAAACGCACAGTGCTGGCAGGTATAGGTGCGGTGGCGGTGGCCTGCGACCAGGCCAACGAGCGTTTCGAACAGTTGGTTGAACGCGGCGAACAAGTTCGCGAGGAGTGGCAGGGCAAAGCCGACGACATCCGGCAGCAGAATGCCGGAACGCGCTCTCGCGTGCGGACCTACCTGCGGGATGCGATGGATGTGGTTCTGAACAACTTCAACATGCCCAGCAAGGGTGATATTGACACAATCAATGTCAAGCTAAATATCCTGTCGCGCAAGCTGGACGAGATGAATAGAGGACCACTTGACGACACGATGGTGGTACCTCCCAGTGGAGCAGTGCCGCCACCGCCGCCTCCCGGGGACTTGTCGACATAGCGATCACAGTGGAAAAGCTGGCTTGAGCTTACCCCTCTTTCTCCGCGTTTTCGCCTAGCCGCCAAACACGCGGGGATGGAGGATGCGGGCGAGGCGAGAGATACCGATGCCGATCCTGGGCCCGGCACGGCTGACTAACTCGTCGTCGAAGGCGTATACTTTGCCGGTCTTCACGGCAGAAATCGAGGACCAGCCGCTTCGACTCTTGACATTTGCCGTTGTCGTCCCATAGGCAGAGTCACCCAGCACGATCACCTGGGGATCGAGGTGGACGATTGACTCGAGGCTGAACTGCGGATAGCAGAGCGTACCGGGGCAACCCGGAAGACTCAGGTTGTGGGCGATGTTCTTGCCTCCCGCATCCTGTATGGCACTATCCACAAAGGTGCCGGGTCCCGCGGTGTACGGTTGGGTCGGATTAGTAGCGTCGATCTCGTAATACGTTCGCGGACGGCTGCGGACTGAAGTTAGACGTTTCCGCACCGATGTAATCTGTTGCTTGATGGCCGTAGCCACGATTTGAGCCTGGCTACGGTTGCCCACCGCCGTCCCCACCAGAGAAACGTCATGCAGGATGCCACTGATGGTGGAGGGATCGAGAATGACGACCTTTATGCCCAGGTCACGCATTTTCTGAAACGTCGGCTCTTCTGTCTGACTATACAAAGTGAAGATAAGATCCGGCTTGAGGCTCACGATGGTTTCAAGGTTGAAGTGCTGGCCACTGTACCCACCCTCGACGTGCGTTAGCTGTTTCGACCTGGTCGGGTAGTCCCGGCCCCAGCGAGAGGGCCACTCCGAGGGATAGCGGAAGGGCCGGGAGTACCCGGTTGCGCCTTCCGAGTACTGGCTGCTATCACCCACCACTCGACTTTCAGCATCAATAGCGAACAGAGTTTCAGTATCTCGGGGATCGAGTGAAACGATTCGTGACGGTCTTGATGTGATATGAACGCGGTTTCCATGGTCGTCGACCACGGTTACTGGAAAGGTCTTGACGGAGGCCAATTGATGGGAATGAGCTAGCGCCGTTCGCGGAAGGGCAAAGACGCAGAGCGTCAGAAGACAGATTCCGGCTGGAAGATTTTTCACGTCCCTGATACCTCAAAGAGCGAATGTCACGTCCCGCCGAAACAGTGTTTGGCGGCGCAGTACTGTGGACAAAACAGATAGTGAAGAAAGCCCGGGCCGGGAAGCCGTGACCGTATCGGTACCATTGAGCCACCGTCAGACGACGTGGTCGGCTCTATCGTGGATGGAAGCGTGCGTCCGGGTCCCGCCGGGGACCGTGTCCGCTCGAGCCGAACAATGTCTCACATCGCCGCGGGCCATCGGATGGCCGATTAGTTTCCCGCCCTATTAGAAAACGCGACCCCTGTTCAGCGAACAGGGGTCATGGATTTGTCTGTGCCATGCCTACCCCCTTTACCAACGAAGGTGTACGGCAAAGGCGGTAACGGGTTTTCTGGCTCGGCGGAAAAGACCGCCATACAGTAGCGTGGACTGCGCCGACCTCACATCGGACTTGCCCCGGAGCCCCGCCCTCTGCGGTTACTCTTCACCGTATCACAGAGACGGTAGGGTTCTCTCATGCTCGGTCTCAGATGCTGCGCGCTCAGTTCAGCCCTGACCATCACGCACCATCCTGGCCGGGACATC
>DASVZE010000030.1:0-6679 GCA_036391775.1 Chloroflexota bacterium
TCTTCAACCGGCACGATCAGTTTGACCGGCTACGGGCCGAGGGACGTTTCGCTCCCTTGCAGGCAGCAATCCGCGTGCGGGACGCAGCCCTGCAGGGATATCCTAATCCCATGATCCAGGATTTTGGTCGGTGCTCCGAGGTGCGGCAATACTCAGGTCGTCACGTCGGCGACAGCTGGAGTTGCCCATTCCACGCGCATCCACAAAGCGAGGATGCATAGAAATCCAGATCGCATCCAGATATCCGGAGTAGATGTTCTATGAGCGTTCTCGCCGCGCACCGCCTGGCGCCTCAGACCGGTTTAGCGTTTCAGCTGCACAAAGGGCAGATCGTGCGCGTCATCGATCCGGAGGGCGAGCAGGTGGCCGACTTCCTGGCATTCTCGGCCGGAGATTCCCGAGAGTCTCTCTCTTCGGGCAGATCGTTTGACTACAACAACACCATCTACCTGACGACCGGCCATGTTCTCTACTCCAACCGCAGCAACCCACTTCTGACCATCGTGGAAGATCAAGTCGGGAAGCACGACTTCCTGTACACGCCGTGCAGCATGGACACCTTCCGCCTGCTATACAGCCACGAGGGGCACCATCCCAGCTGTTTTGAGAATCTGGCCAGGAACCTGGCGCCGTACGGGATCGATCCGGATGCCATCCCAACCACATTCAATATCTTCATGAATGTGGATGTTCTGGCAGGAGGAGAGCTACGTATCTCTCCTCCACTCTCCAGGCCCGGTGATTACGTCGATCTCCTGGCCGAGACGGATCTCATCATAGGTCTGACCGCATGCTCCGCCGAGATGTCGAACAATTACAGCTTCAAGCCCATCGAGGTAGAGATTCGGGAATAGCCTGCTCCAACAGGAGCATGGAAGATCGACTACTTCTGCCGCTGCCAGACGTAGTGATTTGTCGCAATGGGGTCGTTGAGCCTGCCGCGGAGCGTCGAGTCACCCCGCATACAGGCGCGTTCCGTGCGTTACCTTCCACATAGGGAACCAAACTAAATCAGCATCTCAGGAGCCAGTTCGGTGGACCGACAGGTGGGATCGACCCATGCTTAGCGGTTACTCCCGCCAGGTTGACACAGCCGGCGTGGTCTCCAGTGGGGGCAGCACTGCCTCGATCTCCGCTCGGCGCGGTTCGAGGAAGGGCGGCAGAGAGAGGCGCTCGCCGAGGTGCTGGACATCCTCGTCTGTCGCGAAACCGGGACCATCGGTCGAAATCTCAAAGAGGACACCGCCGGGCTCACGGAAGTAGAGCGCGCGGAAGTAGTACCGATCGATCACTGGCGTGACGTTTAGCCCGGCGCTAGCAAGGTGCTGCTGCCATTGCCGGTGCTCCTCGTCGGTCGGCGTGCGGAACGCCACATGATGAACTCCGCCGATCCCGGTCTGCGCCTGTGGCAATGCCGGCTGGACCACGAGATGGACTTCCGTGCCCAGCCCGCCAGGACCGGTCTCATACACGGTTACCTGCTCACCCGTGTTCAGAGAGTACTGCAGCGACTGCCGGAATCCCATGACCGAGGTGAGGACGTGCTGCGTCGGTTCCTGGCGCCGAACCACCAAGGTCACAGCCCCGAAGCCGCGGATGGCGTGTTCCACGGGGACCGTACTTTCATTCCAGGGCTTTGTCTTGCTCGCACGCTCACCGGCGATCATCTGGAGGCGCTGACCCTCGGGATCGAGAAAGGAGAGCCCGGGACGGCCCGCTCGCTCTTCGATCGATCCATGCTCCACGCCTTCGGCATCGAAGCGCTCAATCCACCACTCCAGCGCCGCGCGATCAGGCACCACAAAGCCAATGGCAGACACATCGCCGGCACCGGATCGGTGCGCCGGCACATCGGGCCACTCAAAAAACGTCATCTCGGTTCCCGGCGTTCCAACCTCATCACCGTAAAACAAGTGATAGGTAGAGGGAACATCCTGATTGACGGTCTTCTTGATCAGGCGCAAGCCAAGGACCCGGGTATAGAAGTCAAGATTGCGCGGCCCGCTGCCCGAGACCGCAGTAATGTGATGGATTCCGGCAAGTTCCATGATACGTACCTCTGTCTGATGCTAGTCGACAACGGACTCCTTTGCTCTACCGTCTGCTTCAGTTTACTTCTATACTATTGCTGTCGCAAGAGGGGTAGTCCGGCTTAATGAGAAAGTTCTCATGGCGCTCTCAAGCCGCTCCTATCTTTTCTCCACATACTGAGGAACGATACCCTGTTCGCATCAACCGGACTCGCCGTGTACCCGAAAACCGTATACCTCCCTATCGTGGTCCAGCCGGCAGGAGTACCAGGTGAGCGCCAGGCTGTCGCTCTTTGATTGGCGTCGCGCGGGTGGCGTCATAATGGGACGTCGTTCCAGCGATTGAAAGATCCCTCATGCCCCCAGAGTGTAGATCGGGGCAGGCACAATGACCCTCAAGCGCGTTACGCGTGATCTTATCGGCGCTACGCTCGTCGGGGTTGCGTTCTTGCTCGTAAGCCCCATATTCGGTCAAACACCAGACGTGCAGACCGCTGCTGCGGCGAGTCCCCGTGCGACATCCAACGGACAGTATGGGGCTCAATCCCAGATCTCCCTCCAGGTCGCCGTCGGGTACCAGAACATTTATCGGGGTTCCAGTTGGACGCCGGTTCGCGTTTCCCTGCATAACAGTTCCAACGTCGATGTAACGGGAACACTTCAGATCCCGCAAAGCGACCAATCAACCAGCGTGGGAACAACTCCCACCTTTCACGGTCTCTACGAGGCACCCGTCACACTTCCGGCAGGCGGTACGAAGCATGTCACGATCTATGTTCCCGGCGCCGGCATACAGGGCCATGTCGATGTCACCTTTCATGAGGAAAAGAACGTTGTGGCCACCGGGACGGCCTTCCCTATAGGAATCGACACCAGTGCTCTGCTGATCGGCTCGCTGGCAAGCAGCCCGGGGGACACCTCCTGGCTTGCTTCCACCATTCAGCAACAGGTAACCACACATGTCGTTCGCCTGACCACTGCGACGCTCGATCCACTTGCCCAGGCACTCAATGCGTTCGACATCATCGTGCTGTCCAATGTCGACACCTCGCAACTGGATCACGCCCAGGTCAGCGCTCTGGAAGCTTACGTCTTGAATGGCGGATCGCTGTTACTGGTGGGCGGTCCGACGTGGCAACAAACCTTACGCCCTCTTCCTGCCGCGCTCCTGCCGGGAAAGCTGGTGGGAACGCGCGTCCTTCCGAACCTTGATAGACTTCGCTCTCTGGGTTCCTTCCCCCGATCCGCGGGCACTCAGGCCTTTGCCGTCAGCGTCCTGACGAAGCCGAGCGGCGTGGTCCGTGCCGGCCAGGCAGGGGTTCCGCTCGTCGTCCGAAAGCTGGAGGGCAAAGGCGTGGTCGAGTACCTGGCATTCGATCCTGCTCTCAGCCCGGTTTCGACAGGATCTCCATTGCTGGCGCATCTTGTTGCCATGGCCGCGCCGGTCGCCATCACCCGGACCTGGTCCCCACAGGGGTTCCGGGCGCGGTTTGAGGCAATCTTCCGTGCGGTTGCGCTTACCAATGAGCTGGCAAACGTTCCGGCGGCAAGGTTGCCCCTCCTCGCCATCTTCGCCGCACTCACGCTTGCGTACGTCGTCATCCTGGGACCGGCGAACTTCTTAATCCTGCGCAGGATAGGACGGCAGCACATCGCCTGGATCACAATTCCGGTTCTGGCGCTGATATACGTGGGCTCCGTGTTCGGCATCGCCAATCATCTCAAACCCAACGCTGCCCTGCTGAACTCGATCGGTATCGTGACCCTGGGCGGCAGCGCAGGTCAGCAACCGGCAACCTTCTATGTGAGCCTCGCAGCGCCACTCCCCGGCACCTATCAGCTGACATACGCCTCGGCCGCACTTCCGGCCTCTTTGCCCCAGGTTAAGTCGCCCAGCGGCTTCTTTCCGCGCAATGCTTCCACGCTGCAGAGCACCCCACTTGGTCTGCGGCTCCAGGAGGATCCTCAGACCAGAGTTACCTTTCTTGCTATGCAGAACTGGGCCACGCGGGACCTGACGCTCGACACGTCGGTCCACATCCCGGGCAGTGTGCAGAGCAACCTCAGGATAGACGCACACGGAGATGTGGCAGGATCGATCCACAACGGCACGAACCTGGAGCTTCGAAATCCAGTCATCGTGGCAGGCCAGGCGATCGCTCATCTTCCGGATATCCCGGCCGGCGCCACGGTCCAGGCGCGTGTCCATCCCAACAGCGACACGGGGGGGCAGGATCCGACGTCGTTCTGGAGCAACCTCTACGGTGGACCGGAACTGAACCCTTCGGACGCGTTCGGAGCGTTTGGATTCCGCGATTGTTGTAATCAGGTCTCCTTCCCGAAGGAGACCAGACTGATCGACCGTATGCGAAATGTCATCGCCATGCTATCCCAGGCACAAGCCCTCACGTCGCCCGGAACGGTCCTGCTGGTAGGGTGGAGCGACCGCCCACTGGGAACCTTCACGATCGACGGTGTGACACCACAGCGGCGCGACCTCAATCTCATCATGACGCCGCTCGCCGTGCGCTTTCCGTCTCACGGATCGTTCCAGCTTACGGACGGCACACTGGCAGCGCATCTGGTCGACATCGTGCCTCGTGCGCCGCAGTCCTGCTGTTTCGGCTTTGGTGGCCCGGATACCCCGCAACAGCTCTCGGTAGGCACCGGCGGCTCTCTCACCTTCGAGTTTGATCTGCCGGGCAGCCGCCACATCCACTTTCAGCATCTTGTACTGAGCACCTTCGGCGGAGAGGACAGTCTAGGCCCCGCACGCGTCTACGATTGGCATACACTCCGCTGGATTCCGATCAATCTCTCCTCGGGTTCTTTCCAGTTCTCCGCCCCCAACGACTTTGTCTCACCGGGCGGGCAAATTCTGGTTGAGATTCGTGCCACGACCGGATCAGGAGACATTACGATCTCCGATCAGTATCATGCCCTCGATCTGTCGGGCAACGGGACAGTGACATGACCACTCTGGTCGAAGCGGGCATGGACCATGCCGAACTGGAAAGGACAGACACCTATGCCATTGATATCGATGGCCTGCGCGTTCAATTCGGCAGATCAATCGTCGTGCGCGATCTTTCCATGCACGTTCCTCATGGATCCATCTACGGTCTCGTCGGTCCCAGCGGAGCAGGCAAGTCCATCACGATGCGCGTCCTGGCGACGCTCCAGAAGGCGGACGGTGGCAGAGTCCGGGTGGATAGCATCGATCTGACTGACAACCCTGCGGTAGTCCGGCGGCGCATCGGTTACCTGCCGGATGCCGCGGGAGTGTATGAGGATCTCACGGTGCGTGAGTACCTGGACTTCTATGGCGCGCTCTTCCAGGTTCCCGTGCGGCGCCGCCGGCAGTCGACAGACGAGCTGCTCGAGCTGGTCGGCCTGGCACAGCAGCGCAGCCATCCTGTCAAGACCCTCTCCCGAAGCATGAAGCAGCAGCTTGGACTGGCGCGCTGTCTGGTGCACGATCCGAGTGTCTTGCTGCTGGATGAGCCGGCAGCCGGCATGGATCCGCAAGCTCGACTCGAGCTACGCGACATCCTGCGGGAGCTGGCGCGCTTTGGCAAGACCGTTCTCATCTGCTCGCATATGCTTTCGGAGTTAGCCGAGGTCTGTACTCACCTCGGCTTCATGCGCGCGGGAGAGCTCATCGCTGAAGGAGAAATCGATGAGATTATGAGCGCAGTCTTCCCTGAGAGCCGCCTGCGCGTCCAGCTCCTCGATGGGCGCGATGGAGGTGCCGCACGGGCCGTGCTCGAGTCAATCCCGGCCCTCGGACCCATCGAGGCACAGAACGACTGGGAGCTCCTCGCCTGGTATTCGGGCTCCCGGCAGAATCTGCCCGCCGTTTTGGGACAGTTGCGCGCAAGCGGCCTGCAGGTAGCCGGATTCGCGCTTGAGCAGCGGTCGCTCGACGATATTTTTCTGCTACTTACCGCCGCCAGGACCGAAGAATGAGCCCTCTTTCGGTGCTCCTTCCGACTGCTGTGATGATGAAGGATCTACGCTTGCGGATGCGGGGCTGGCGCTGGGCTGGAGTGATTAGTTTTTACGCTGGAATTCTCGCCGCCATTGCCCTTATTTTTCTGCTGCAGAAGTACAGCCTGGCGGCAGGTCAGGCTACCAGGGCCGGGATCGATCTCTTTCAAACCCTCTCGTTCGGCCAGCTCTTCCTGATCGTTTTTGTCACACCTGCCTCGATGGCGGGCGCTATCAGCGGTGAGCGGCAGCACCATACCTGGGACTTGCTGGTGATTTCGCGCGCGTCGGCCTGGGAGATCGTCTGGGGGAAGTATCTGGCCGGAATTGCTTTCAATCTGATGCTTATCGTCGCTTCCCTGCCACTCTTCGCTCTTGTCTTCCTCTTTGGTGGGATAACGCTTTCCGACGCGATTCCCGCATTCATGGTTTTTGTGTGTACCGTGCTGCTGCTGGGTGCAAGCAGCCTCGCCGTATCCGCCCTCACCGCCAGGTTGACAGTATCGTACATGGTCAGCATGCTGGTCGCGCTGCTGCTGGCCGTTGGTCTCTCCCTGGTAGCTCTCTATCTCCAGGCGCCAGGTCAGATTAGTCTCGTGACGATCGGGAGCATTCCTTTCCAGTCGATCAATCCACCCTCACCATTGACGCCTCTTGCT
>DASVZE010000031.1:0-1604 GCA_036391775.1 Chloroflexota bacterium
GGCCGACCTGAGAGCGCCAACGCCCACGGCGGCAGCCGAACTGGCTACGCAGATCACGGCGGCACAATTGCACGAGGATCTGCGCTCCCTCGAACTGCTGCTGACCAACTCCATGATGGATATTCTCACCGAGCGCCGCGACGCGCTGCAATCTGCCGGTACGCAGCTTGGTTTCTTCTCGCCATTGCGGCGGATCGAATCCGACCGGCAGCGGGTGGACGAGATGGCACGTCGCGCTCAGGCGGCCGCGGGTCATTACGTGAGGCTGGAGACCAGCGCGTTGGATGGCTTGCAGAAACGGCTGGAAGCC
The DNA here is from genome assembly GCA_036391775.1 of Chloroflexota bacterium. Taxonomy (GTDB): domain Bacteria; phylum Chloroflexota; class UBA5177; order UBA5177; family UBA5177; genus DASVZE01. The sequence continues at coordinate 311 of DASVZE010000031.1, forward strand.
CTGAACCCGGTGCAGATCCTGAAGCGCGGCTATGCGGTGGTCCGGCGTCGCAAGGACGGCGTAGTGGTCCACCGGGTCAGCCAGGCGCGCGGCGGCCTCTCAGTCCGCGTGTCGGACGGGGAGTTTGACGTGGAAGTAACCGAGAGCCACGATGCGTGAGTCGCTAGTCGTCACACGTGGGACGATCGATTAATCGCCGGTATTGTTGCACGGACATGATTTTGTCACCGAGGTCAGAATGCCCAAGTCAGCGTCTCCCAAACCTGTTGAGCAATTGTCGTACGAGGCCGCCTTCGCGGAGCTGCAAACCATTATCGAGGCGCTGGAGGGTGAGCAGGGCTCGCTGGATGAGGCGACTTCCCTGTACGAGCGCGGTCAGTCCCTGGTGAAGCGCTGTGCTGAACTGCTCGATCAGGCCGAGCTCAAGATCAAGAAGCTGTCAGGTTCCGACCTGTCCAGTTTTGAAGAAGGCTGACATGGACCTGACCGGCTTGCTCCACAACCGTGTGCTCATCGCCGCATTGATCGCATGGGGCACAGCCCAGACCATCAAAGTGCCGATCGAGTACTTGCGCCTCCGTCGCTGGAGCTGGGCGCCCCTGTTCACAGTGGGAGGCATGCCCAGCTCGCATTCCGCGCTGATCGTCGGCGCGACCAATGCGGCCGGGCTCTATTTTGGCTACGCAAGCCCGATCTTTGCACTGGGCGTTGCGCTCACCATGATCGTGACCTATGACGCGGCGGGTGTGCGTCGCCAGGCGGGCATGCATGCGGAGCGAATCAACCTATTGTTTGACGAACTGTTGCAGGGCCACATCTGGGATGAGAATGAACTGCGCGAGGTCCTCGGCCATACGCCGCTCGAGGTGATGGGCGGGATCATCTGGGGGATCCTGGTGACCATACTGGTCTGGTGGTTCTGGAAGTGAGAGGAACAGAGAGCAGGGAGTAGAGAGTAGAGAGTAGAGATCGGGTTTCCAGCTCCTGATTTCTGCCCGTCATCACGGACTTTACTAAGCGCTTTCTTTCCCCCAAAAGAATCCGTGCGAATCCGCCCAGTTCGCATCATCCGCGTTCTATTGAATCTTTTTTCTATGGGACCTTTGGGATTGAGGGTTGATCAGCCCGCGGGCCGAAGGCGGCGGGTGATGCCGGCGACGAGCATGCCGAGCTCCGGGACCTTCAACGCCCAGATCGCGGCGAAGTAGATCAGTGAACCGAGTACTACACCCCCCAGAGCAAGCAGCCAGACTGGACCGGGCTGCAACAGCCATAACCAGATCACGATGCTCAT
>DASVZE010000032.1:0-7381 GCA_036391775.1 Chloroflexota bacterium
AGTCCATTCTCAACTCACTGACCGACCCGCTATCCTGGTAGATTCGTCGGGCATAATCAAAACACGTGGAGGAACGAGAGGTACATGGCGCAACCGAGATCTGCTGAGCCGGCGCCGGATGCTGAGGTCGCACAGGCTGCCCTGAATAGGGAAACCATTCCCATCGTCGCGGGATTGATGCTCTGCATGTTCCTGGTGGCCCTCGATGCCACCATCGTCAGCACGGCGATGCCGAGCATCGTGGGGAATCTCGGCGGATTTACTCTCTATGCCTGGGTGCCGGCTGTGTACCTTCTCACCAGCGCCGTCAGCACTCCCGTCTTCGGCAAGCTCTCCGATCTCTACGGACGCAAGCCGGTTCTGTTCGCCGGCATCGGGCTCTTTTTGCTCGGCTCCGCGACATCCGGAGCCGCCCCTTCGATGCTCGCGCTCATCTTCTTTCGCGCTTTGCAGGGTTTGGGCGCCGGAGCCGTGCAGCCTGCCACCATGACCATCATCGGCGACATTTTCACCCTGGAGCAGCGGGCGCGGGTGCAGGGGGTGTTCGGGAGTGTTTGGGGCATCTCCTCGGTCGCCGGGCCGCTGGCCGGCGGGGCGCTGGTCGATAGTGTCGGATGGCGCTGGATCTTCTACATCAATGTCCCGATTGGACTGCTTGCCGTGGCCGTCATAGCCTGGCGATTTCACGAACATTCGGACCACCATCAGCGCACGCTCGATATTCCGGGCGCCGCCTATCTATCGACCATGCTCAGTGCGTTGCTGCTCTTTCTGATCGAGGGCGGCCAACAATGGCCCTGGATCTCGGCTCCAAGCGCCCTGCTGATATTTGTCGCCGCTGTGAGCCTGTGGCTGTTCATTCGCCAGGAGCTACACGCTCCTGAGCCGGCTCTACCTCTCGATCTCTTCCGGTCACGTATCATCGCCGTGTCATCCCTCGGCATGCTCTGCGCGGGAGCCGTCATGGTCACGGTCAGCTTTGAAGTTCCGCTGTACGCCCAGGGTGTCCTCGGTCAAGACGCAATTCATGCTGGACTTGCTCTCGCTCCCATGTCGATCGGCTGGCCGTTGGCGGGGGCCTTTTCCGGTCAGCTTGCCCTCCGCTTTGGTTACCGGTCCACGGCTCTTGCCGGCATGGTATTGACCACGGTAGGCGTTGCACTGCTTCTCACCCTCAGCTCATCCGGCTCATGGATGACGGCCGCCGCGTTTTCCTTCTTTATAGGCGCGGGTCTCGGTCTGAGCTCGACGCCGCTTCTGATCGCCGTGCAAAGCGCCGTCGCCTGGGGACGTCGCGGGGTGGCAACGGCCGCCAATATGTTTGTCCGCAGCTTTGGCGGCGTTTTGGGACTTGCTGTGATGGGCGCCATCGTTAACCACGCAACCGGGAGCTACGGGAGAAGTCAGGTCACCAATAAGGCGCTCGATATATCAGCTCGACATAACGTCTCAGCAGCGCAACTAGAACAGGTCCAGCATGCCCTCTATACCGGTGTTCACAGCGCTTTCTTCGCCGCGCTCGCCGGCGCACTGCTCGGCGTGATCGTCTTGCTCTGGATGCCGGGCGGAAGTGCGCGACAGTACGAGCTACGTGAAGAAGATTCCTGAGGATAAGTGACGCTCTGTGTAGGACCTATACTGTCCATCCGGTGCACTTTGCCCAGGCTTCAGCGGCGGCCATGATGATGTCGCACACGGGGTCCTTGACGTCGTAATACAGCTCCCAATCCTCAGCCCCATGTCTGGCCAGCTGCCGCTTGATCTCCGCATAGCCGGCGGCGACGGACGGATGTGAACGCAGGTAATCACGAAAGAGTAGGGGGTAACGCTGATTGGCTCGACCCGCTACGCGGACGTGCAGGTTAATCCCGCGGCCGTCGCTCTCCTGAGCTTTGAAGAATCGTTTCTGCCAGTCCTCGGGAAGGTCGCTCCCTCCAGCCGGTACATGATCTCGTGCGAGCTCGACCGGTTGCTCGAATCCCATCTCCGCCAGAGTAGAGACGAAGGCCGACACCTCGTCCAGTGACCGCACCGTCGCTTGCACGTCGATCACGTCCTTGGCCGGCAGTCCCGGCACCGCGGTTGAGCCGATGTGGTCGATACGCAGTGCAGCATCACCCAATGCGGCCCCAAGATCCTCCGCTATCGCCTCAAACGCCTGCGGCCAGCTTGTATTGGGTTCAACGATCTCGATGGTGCGTCTAGCTCCCACGTGGGTTCTCCTCCATCCGGCTGGCAGCTGCAAAATCGGCTGCGAATTGCGCCGCTTCCTCACCTTTACCTTGTTCTGCAAACCACAGCGCGACCTTCAGTGACGCATGCGCGGCCCACCAGTATACGGCTGTGTCCGGAATGTCCTCGCCATACGCCTTGAAGAAGTCGATCCATCGATTCGGCCGCACACTCCACCAGAGGAACGGCCCAACATCGCGGCCCGGATCAGCAAGCTTCAGACTGTCCCAGTCGATCATCAGGAGCCGTGTCGGACCGCGCAGGAAATTATGGATGTTGGGATAGGCTCTCCGGAAATGTTTTCCTGCAGGACGTATGGTTCGCCCTGATAGACGCCCCCACCTGGCAGCTGAGGTGCCGCACCGATCTCTGCCAGCCGCCGCAAGCCCAGAGAGCGAGTTTCCGTCTTGAGTACTGCTCTTCGGCCGTCTGACTCTCCAAGGAAGAGTGGCCGGCCCGATGCGCCATGGCTGATGCGCCGCGTTACCCATCCGTTCCCGCCAAGCTGCAGCCTGATATGCTCTTCCATCAGTCTCACCTATCATCTACCCTGAAGACGTGGACGATCCTCCTTCCGCCGGAATTCTCGCTTTGGAAGAGGAGTGCGGACGAGTTTGCACGCTCCTGGAGTATGCGTACGTTGAAGAACGGCTCATACGTGAGGACTTCTCCGAGCGAGTGGTGCCATCGTAGGTTTTGATGGATACGTCACCGGGCATGATGAGCACTCCACGCGGTCTGTCGACAGGTGAGCTGAATCCTCCACCTCTGGGTGGAGACGCTGCTCGCGCTAAAATCCACCCCTGCTGCGATGACGGTAGCCTCTCGTATCCCTACACTGAAACCCGTAAAGACGGAATAGTTCAGTTAAGGGAGCTAGACAATGGATACCACTCAAGTTCTCGTGTTTGTTGCACTGGCAGCAATCGTCATCATCACTCAGATGGGAACTCGAACCTTCACTCTGCAGCGCTTTCTCCTGCCGTTGGTCGCGTCCCTGGCCGTGGGATATCACTACTTTCATGGCCTTCCAGTGGCCGGTGGCGACGTTCCCTTTGTTGCGATCTGCACCATCGCCGGATTGGCTCTGGGCATTCTTGCCGCGGCCCTGGTTCAGGTGGAGCGAGATGTCGACACGGGCAAGATTGTAACGCGGGCAGGAATCGCTTACGCGTCCCTCTGGATCATCGCTTTCGGCAGCCGTATCGCCTTTGGGTGGGCCGCAAGCCACATCTGGCAGCATCAGGTAGCGCTCTTCTCGGTGCAGCACGCGATAACCAGCCCTGCTGCCTGGACCGCCGCATTTGTCATGATGGCCATCGCGATGGTCGCGGCTCGTACCTTGATCAACGGCGCTCGGGCCCTGCAGCTCAGCCGCGGCTCGCTCGTCTCGATCCTGGCCCGATAAAGCAAACCACCGGGTAGAGGTGAAAGAGATGGCGACGGCTCTCCTGGACACCCTGAGCAGAAAGTCTCGTGACTTGACGGCAGGCGTGACCACGAGAGCCGCGCGACGTTTTGAGGTTTCGCTGGCCATGCAGCCGCAAGACAGCATGTTGCCTGCCCGCGCCAGCTGGGGGCTGCTGATTGGGCTCTCGATCGTCGTCATTTCCGGGACCGAGTCTGCCACGGCGCATCTGTCCGGCGCGCGCGCGGAGGGTGCCTGGGTTGCAACTATCGTGTTCTTGGTTGCGTGTCTGCTGGTCTATCTTCGGTCGACGACCGGCGCAGTGCTGGTCTGTGGACTGTCGGCCTCGGCTCTGGAGGCGCTGACGCCGGGCAACACGGCCTACGTGGCCGTCATTACAGCCGTCGTGTTCGCCGCTTTGCGACTCGATCCAAGGGCGGGCCGGACTGTCGCGCTTGTGACGACACTCGCCTTTGTCCTTGCGTCCGCCCAGGGAGCGAAACACCTGCCCCCGTCACAGATCATATCGCTTTTGCCAGGGCTCGCATTCGCCTACCTGGCTGCGGCGGCAATCCGCCGTCTTCGGGTGGAGCAACGGCGCACAGAGTCTCTCCTGCAGGAGGTTTTGGCGGGCAGAGACGCCAGCATTCGTGCCGCCGCTCTGGAACAGCGAGCACACTTCGCCCGTGAGATGCACGATGTCCTGGCGCACACGCTGTCTGCTCTCAGCATTCAGCTCGAGGGACTGGGCATGCTGGCTGAACAACAACCGGATAATCCGACGGTGGTGTCGGGGGTGCAGCGGGCGGGCCGGCTGGCTCAGGAGGGACTGGCCGAGGCACGTCGGGCGGTCAGCTCACTCCGTGGAGAAGATCTCCCGGGCCCGCAAGCTCTACCCAAATTGGCGGCTGACTTCGAGCGCGACACGAGTATCACGTGTCGCGTGTCTATCGAACCCGCATTCGAGCGGTTTCCCGCCGATGCCGGGCTTGCTGTCTACCGCACCGCTCAGGAGGCGCTCACCAACGTACACAAGCACTCGAGCTCGTCTGAAGTGGAAATCAGGCTTTGTTCCAGAGATCGGGGCACCGAATTGACGGTAGAGAATTGGGGAGAGCCCAGGCCCTCCGCCATCAAGAGCGGCCAGTTCGGTCTGGCCGGCATGCGAGAACGGGCCGAGCTGCTGGGCGGCACGCTACAGGCGGGTCCGACAGCCCAGGGCTTTCTGGTGCGTCTCTGGATCCCACAATGACCGACCCGGACATTCGCGTGCTGGTGGTGGATGATCAGGCCTTGATCCGCGAGGGTCTGCAGACGTTGCTCGATCTCAGCCAGGGAATCGATGTGGTGGGTGTGGCGGCCGACGGTGAAGAGGCCGTGCGTTTGGTAGCCGAGACCAATCCCGATGTGGTGTTGATGGATCTACGGATGCCGCGGTGCGACGGTGTGGAGGCCACACGGCGTATCACTCAAGGGTTCCCCACAGTACGCGTGGTGGTGCTCACCACCTACGCCGACGACGCCTCGATTCTGGGCGCGCTGGAGGCCGGCGCGCTTGGTTATCTGACTAAAGACGCGGGAGCGCGCGACATCCAGCAAGCGATCCGCGTGGTCCATGCGGGAGACGCATTGCTCGATCCTGCCGTGCAGCTCCGCCTGATTCAGGCGTATCGCCAGGCGCCCACGCGCCCGCCGACCCGCGTCTCGCCTCCCGACGGGCTGACGCAACGCGAGGTCGACGTACTTCGGCTCATTGCGCAAGGCATGAACAATCGAGAGATCGCCGGTCGTCTGTTTGTCAGTGAGGCGACGGTCAAGACGCACATCAACAATATTTTCAGCAAGGCGGAGCTGCGGGACCGCGCTCAAGCCGTGGTCTATGCCATTCATCACGGTCTGGCGGACCAGGAGTAGCCCAGTGTCAAGGAGGGCCGGCTCGGCGCCGGCCCTCAAGGTGGTCTGGGTTACGGTGTAAATGCCTGGTTGGAAAAGACCAGACGCCTCACCCTCAGCGGACCGTACGCGGCGACGTAATCGCCCACCTTTAGACCCGCCGTGGCTGACACCAGGTCGCGCGGCACATAGACCGCACCAGGTGCCAGGACGAACGATACCGGTCCTGCCGCCGTCGTGACGGTTATGCTGCTACCGTTCAAGGCCGTCAGCCGGCCCGATCCAAGTAGCCTGCCCGCTGCTTGCGCACCGCCCCCGGTTGTTCGGGCGGCAGGTGCGATCAAGGTGGTGATGGGGTTGGCGGAAAGCATCATGGCCGGCCGCGGCTTCTGGTTGAAGTTGAAGTCCTTCAGCAGGTTGCCCAGAGCTCTGACGTTCTCCCGCACAACCGGCCGCGAGTCGGGCCGCCCATCGGTCGCCGGATCCAGACGCTGCCCGTTCAGGAAGTCGTCTTCGATGAATTTCAGGTATGCGTCGTGACTGAGCGTCTGATGATCGATGAAACCCTTACGCGCATAGGGACTGATAACCAATCCCGGTACGCGCAGTCCGTAACCGTTGCCGTCGACGGTGGGCGGCACCACGTGGTCGTAGAATCCGCCCCAGTCGTCCCACGACAGAAAGATGGCGCTGCTCTGCCAGTCTGGACTGCGCATCACCGCGTTCACCAGCTTGGTGACATAACTCTGTCCTTGACTCACGAGTCCCGGAGGATGCTCGCTATCCGCGAGCTGAGGAACGATCCAGGAGACCTTGGGGAGCGTTCCCGATGCCGCTGCGGTGTAGAAGTTGCTCAGATCCTGAATGTTTCCGCTCTGTCCATCCTGCCGGACGTCTGCAAAGCCCGGCAAGACGTTCCAGATGTAGGGAACGCCGGTGCCTGTGTTGCCGTACCCGACCCCGGCCGAGCCGTTGTCCAGGTAGTAACCCCAGCTCACATGATTCTGGTGCAAGAGGTAGGTGAGGTCGGTCCAGGCGTATGGTGTCGGATTCTTGCCCGTCCAGTAATTGACGCCGGCCAGAGAGCTCTGACAGCTCAGGGGATTGGTAGTGTCGGCACATTTTGCCGACCAGCCGGAAACCATGTAGAGGTGCTGTGGCAGGCTCCACGAAGCCACTGGCTCGAACATATGGTCCTGCAGCACAAAATTACTGGCGTATGACCAGTAGTTCGGAATGTCGCTCTGGGTGTGATAGCCCATGACGTCGGTTACCTTGCCTGTCGTCTGGTTAACGCATGTCGGGTTGGCGGTTGAGCCGCAGCCCAATTTGCCCCTCTCCGCCACGCCGACGAAACCGTCCATCTTACCGCCGTTCACATCGCTGGTTGCGCTTGCCGCGACGTGAGGGCCACCGCCGTCGAGATCGTAATGATCGACATACGGTTTGACGCATGATCCGGTTTGTGGATCGGGAGCGCAGGTTGCCGGCTGCCCGTTCCGCATGGGAATGCCGTCGGCTCCCGGGTATGTCCCGAAGTATGAATCGAACGACCGGTTCTCCTGCATGATGACGATGATGTGCTTGATCTTGTGAATGCCACTGGTAGCCGCCAGTGCCGGGTCCTTGCCTGAGGCATACGGGCTGCTGGCGCTGGTATACGAGTACCCGGCAATCGCTGCCAGAACAAGCGCACAAGCCGCCAGAATGGTCGTCAGCAATCTCATATACGCTTCCTTCGTTTCCTCTTCGAAATGCTCGACGAGATGTCTAGCCTGACGGTACAGATGAGATCTTAGCGCTCTATTTCCCAGGAATTACAAGAGGGTGAAATGAGTTAAAACTTGT